>JAYSQK010000252.1:0-21633 GCA_043721555.1 Frankiales bacterium | reverse complement strand
CGGCTTGCCCTTGGCGTGCACGTCGAGGATCTGCTTGCGGCCGAGCATGTCCGGCCGGTCGACAGCGATCTGCCGGTCGAAACGGCCCGGCCGGAGCAGCGCCGGGTCCAAGATGTCCGGCCGGTTGGTCGCGGCGATCATGATCACGCCGCCCTTGACGTCAAAGCCGTCCATCTCGACCAGCATCTGGTTGAGGGTCTGCTCCCGCTCGTCGTGCCCGCCGCCCATGCCCGCGCCACGGTGCCGGCCGACGGCGTCGATCTCGTCGATGAAGATGATCGACGGGGCGTTGGCCTTGGCCTGCTCGAACAGGTCACGGACCCGGCTCGCGCCGACACCGACGAACATCTCGACGAAGTCCGAACCGGAGATCGCATAGAAGGGCACGCCCGCTTCACCGGCAACCGCCCGCGCGAGCAGCGTCTTACCGGTGCCTGGCGGACCGTAGAGGAGCACGCCCTTGGGGATCTTGGCCCCGATCGCCTGGAATTTCGCCGGCGTCTCGAGGAATTCCTTGATCTCGTGCAGCTCCTCGATCGCCTCGTCGGCACCCGCAACATCGGCGAACGTCGTCTTCGGGGTGTCCTTGGAGACGAGCTTGGCCTTGGACTTGCCGAACTGCATGACCTTCGAGCCGCCGCCCTGCATCTGGTTCATGAAGAAGAACAGCAACCCCAAAATCACCAGGAACGGCAGGAACGACAGCAGTAGCGACACAAAGACATTTTCGTGACTGACGCCGACGTCATATTTCACGCCGGCCTTGTCGAAGGCCAGCGCGAAGTCGCGGCCCTGATCGACCAGGAAGTTGGCCTGCAGCTTGCGACCGTCTTTCAGGACCACCTTGACCTGCTGCTCCTTGTCGAGCAGCTGGTTGTCGGTCGCCGAGCTCTTGACGTCGCCGTCGACGATGGCAGCGAGGACCGTGGCCGTGTTGGAGGTCTTGTAGCCGCCGTTGCCGCGCAACCCATTGGTCACCGCCAGGACCAGGATCAGGCCGAGCACGATGTAGAGAGCAGGTCCACGGGCGTAGCGCTTGAGGTTCATCGACGCGGGGCTGCGCGCCCCGTCCCTCCTGACGACTGTGAGAGCACGACGGTACACCGGGGTCCGGCGCCGCCAACGGGTTCAACGGTCCCCCGGATCGCAGTGTTCCGCCACCGCGCGCCGGCCCTCTCAGCGCCCGCTCAGCCGGCCCGGCGGTCAGCCTGCGTAGATCTCCGGGCGCAGCAGACCGACGAACGGCAGGTCGCGGTAGCGCTCTGCGTAGTCGAGCCCGTAGCCGACCACGAACTCGGCTGGGATGTCGAAGCCGACGTACTTCACCGGGACGTCGACCTTGGCGGCGTCGGGCTTGCGGAGCAGGGCGCACACCTCGACCGAGGCCGGTCCGCGGGAGCGCATGTTGCGCAGCAGCCAGGACAACGTGAGCCCGGAGTCGATGACGTCCTCGACGACGAGCACGTGCTTGCCCTCGATCTCGCGGTCGAGGTCTTTGAGGATGCGTACGACGCCGCTGCTGGACGTGCTGCTGCCGTAGGAGCTGACCGCCATGAACTCCATCGACACCGGCGTCTGCAGAGCCCTCGCGAGGTCCGCCATGATCATGACGGCGCCCTTGAGGACCCCCACCAGGAGCACCTCCCGGCCGAGATAGTCGGCGTCGATCTCTCGGGCGAGCTCGGCGACCTTGGCGCGGATCTCCGGCTCGGAGATGAGGACCTGCTCGATCTCCCACGGCACGTCTGGGGTCACCGGTCGCACGTCTGGGGTCACCGGCCGCACGGTAGCCGTCGGAGCCGACCGCCGTCCCGGCCGGCCTGGACGCCGCCGGGCAGGGCCACCGGTCCCTGTCCCCGCCACGCCTCGACGAGGGCGCGCAGGGCGTCGACGTGCGCGCCGGTCACCGCCCCGCCGCAGGCCTGCTCCGCCCACCGCTTGACCGCCCTGGCGAGCAGCGCCGGGGGCAGCGCGGCGAGCACCGCCACATCATCGGTGTCGGGGGTGAGGGCGTCGAGCGCATCGGCGTCCTCCCGGGCCTGCCTGGCGGTCCGCGCCAGGGCCTGGGCCACCCCCGGGCCGAGGGCGAGTTCGAGTGCCGGCAGCACTTGCCCGCGGACCCGCACCCGGGCGTACGACGGGTCGGCGTTGTGCGGGTCGTCCCACGGCTCGAGTCCCGCCTCGGCGCAGGCCGCCAGGGTCTGCGAGCGGGTCACGCCGAGCAGCGGTCGCCGCCAGAGCCCGCGCCGGGCCGCCATCCCGGCCAGCGAGCGGGTGCCGGCGCCCCTGGCCAGACCCAGCAGCACCGTCTCGGCCTGGTCGTCGAGGGTGTGGCCCAGCAGCACCGCGGTGGCACCGAGCCGGTCGGCGGCCTCGCCAAGTAGCCGGTAGCGCAGCGTCCGGGCCGCCGCCTCCGGCCCGCCCCCGTCACCGCCATCCCCGTCACCGGAAGGGAGGTGCTCGGGGGTGAGGCGCTCGGTGGCCAGGCCGAGGAAGCGGCACTGGTCGGCGGCCCGGGCCGCCACCTGCGCACTGCCCGGCTGCAGGCCGTGGTCGACGACGAGCGCCCCCGAGCCAGGGCGATCGAAGGCCAGCGCCGCCGCGAGGGCCAGCGAGTCGGCGCCCCCACTGACAGCCGCCAGGACCAGCTCATCGGCGGCCAGGTCGCGCAGGCCCCGTCGTACGCCGAGCCGGACCGCGGCTGTCGCCTGCGGCGGGCCGGTCACGCGGTGCCGGTCACCGCTGCGGTCCCGCCGTGCACGCGACGTACCCAGGCAAGCGGCTCGCGGATCTCGACCAGGGTCGGCAACGTCGCCGACGACTCCCAGACGCGGTTGAAGCCGGGCATGCCGACCGCGTCGACGGCGGCCCGCACGAACCGCGAGCCCTCGGCGTACTGCTGGGCCTTGAGGTCGAGGCCGAGCAGCTTGCGCATCACGCGTTCGATCGGTCCGCCGCGGTCCCGCCGCTTGGCGTCGAAGCGGTCGCGGATCTGCTGGACCGACGGGACGACGGCCGGTCCGACGCCGTCCATGACGTGCTCGGCGTGCCCCTCCAACAGGCTCATGAACGCCGTCACGCGGTCCATCACCACCTTCTGCTCCGGCGTCTGGAGCAGCTCGAGCAGCGAACCGCCTCGTGGCCGGTGGGTCACCAGCCCGCGCAGGCGCTCGGCCAGCGCGGCCGGGTCGTCGAGCGAGGCCGCGCTGAGCAGCGCCTGGATCTCGTCGCGGACATGGTCGTGCAGCCAGGGGACAGCGGTGAACTGGGTGCGGTGGGTCACCTCGTGCAGGGCCACCCACAGCCGGAAGTCGCGCGGGTCGACGCCGAGGCGCCGCTCGGTCTCGACGATGTTCGGCGCGACCAGGATCAGCCGGCCGGCCTGGCCGGCGGGCTGGAACGCTTCGTACTGCCCGAGCACCTTGCTGGACAGCCACGACAGGACGGTGCCCATCTGGACGCCGGTCAGCCGAGAGGTCACCGCCCCGGCGACCGCGCCCTGGGTCATCTTCGCCGCGAGCGGGGCCAGCACGACCTTGAAGCCGTCGACGTTGGCGCTGGCCCAGCCCGGCCGATCGACGACGGTGGCCGGACCGGGCTGGCCGATCAGGCCGGTCACCGCCCGGACGTGCTCCTCAGCCTCGACGGTGAGCTCGCGCAGTTGGGCGACGACCTCGGCCGCCTCGGTCCAGTCGAGCCTGGGCCCGGCTGGCGCGAGCCGGGCCGCGGTGCGGACTGCGAGGTCGTAGTCGATGGGGCTCGCCATGGTTTGAGGCTAAGCCCGCTGGTCAGCGGCAGCCGCACGAAGCCAGGACGGCGGCGACCCGGTCCAGGGCGGCCTGCGACTGCAGGGTGGCGGCAAACGGCACCCCCACCGCAGCCAGGTCGAACGCCAGTAGCCGGCCTTCGCGGGTCCGGATCAGCCCGGCCAGCGCGCTCACCCCGTCGAGGGTGCCGGTCTTGGCCCGCACCTCCCCGGCGGCCGCGGCGGCCGGACCGCGGCGAAAGCGCTTGGCCAGCGTGCCGTCGAAGCCGGCCACTGGCAGGCCGGAGAGCAGCGCTCCGTAGCGGAGGTCGGTGCTGACCTTGGCGAGCAACCGGGCCAGGGCAGCCGGCGCGATGCGGTCCTGCGGACAGAGCCCGCTGGCGTCGAGCAGGCGGACGCCCGACGAGGCCATCTGCAGTTTCGAAAGGACCGCGCGGATCGCGACCGTCTCGCCGTCGAAGCTCGCCGGCTGGCCATTGGCGAGGGCGATCTGGCGACCGAGCGCCTCCGCCAGGTCGTTGTCGCTGCGCGTCAGGGCCAGCTCGACCAGTTGCGCCACGGTCGGCCCGGCGACGGCCCCGAGCTGCACGGCACCGACGGCGGCCCGGCCCCGCTCGATGGTGGCCCGGCCGCCGAGCAGCCGGGCGAGCTGACGACCCGCGTCGAGGGCCGGGTCCGCGACGCGCGGCACGTGGTCGCCCCGGCCGGCCCGGCCACCGTCGACCTCGAGGGCGCTGACCGGCGCGACATCCCCACCGGTGACGTAGGTCTGCTTCCAGCCGGGGCCGAGCCGCGGGCCGGTGAACAGCGTGTCGTCGACCAGCACCCGGGTGACGGCGGCGGCGCCCCTGGCCCGGCGTACGGCGGTCGCCAGGTCGACGAGTCGGGCCGCCTTCGGGTAGCCACCCGACGCGTACGCC
The DNA here is from genome assembly GCA_043721555.1 of Frankiales bacterium. Classification (GTDB taxonomy): domain Bacteria; phylum Actinomycetota; class Actinomycetes; order Mycobacteriales; family SCTD01; genus JAYSQK01. The sequence continues at coordinate 16,947 of JAYSQK010000252.1, read as the reverse complement.
CCGGCCAGCGTCGGATCGCCGGCACCGACCAGGACGACGTCGCCGGGCGCCGGGCCGGCAAGCACCCGGGTCGTCAGCCGACGGTCGTGCGGCAGGACGGTGAGGGCGACCAGCGCAGTGATGATCTTTGCAATCGAGGCCGGCACCACCGCTGTCGCGGCCCGCGACTCGAGCAGGGGCGCGCCGGTGGCCGCGTCGACGACCGACACCGCGAGTTGCGAACCGAGGGCCGGATCGCGCAGGACCGTCGCCAGCGCCCGCTGCAGCCCAGCCGCGGTCGGTGCCGGGGCGGTTCCGGACAGCGGCGCGAGGACCGGGCGCAGCGCGGGCGTCGGGATGGGGGTCGGCCGGATGGTGGGTGCCGAGGGCGCCCGGCCGTCCTGCAGCGTGACAGCGGCGAACCCGACGACGACCACGGCCAGCCCGGCCGCCGAGACGTACCACCCGCCGCGTCCGCCTCGCACGCCTGCCCTGTCCGCCGCCGGTCTTCCGTCGTACGGGACACTATTGGACCGGCCCCGAGCATGAGAGTGAGCACCCGTGGAGTTCGACGTCACGATCGAGATCCCGAAGGGGCAGCGCAACAAGTACGAGGTGGACCACACCTCGGGTCGCATCCGGCTGGACCGGATGCTGTTCACCAGCACCCGCTACCCGTCGGACTACGGCTTCGTCGAGGACACCCTCGGTGGCGACGGCGACCCGCTCGACGCGCTGGTGCTGCTCGATGAGCCGACCTTCCCGGGCTGTCTGATCCGCTGCCGCACGATCGGGATGTTCCGGATGACCGACGAGGCCGGCCCCGACGAGAAGCTGCTCTGCGTCCCGGTGGCCGACCCGCGGCAATCGCACCTGCAAGACATCTTCCACGTACCGGAGTTCGACCGGCTGGAGATCCAGCACTTCTTCGAGGTCTACAAGGACCTCGAGCCCGGCAAGAGCGTCGAGGGCGCCGAGTGGGTCGGGCGCGTCCAGGCCGAGGCCGAGGTCGTCATCTCCCGCAAGCGCTTCACCGACGACCCGAACGCCATCCAGCACTCAGGATCGCCGGACCACAAGCACTAGACGACGCGCTCGCCGTACATCTGGCCGAGCGGCTCGGCCAGCAACTCGAGCCGGGCGCCGTCCGGGTCGCGGAAGTACAGCGACACACCGCTCTCCTCGATGACCTCGACGCCCGCGTCGGTGAGGCGCGCCCGGGCCGCCTCCCACTGGGGTCGCTCGATCGAGATGGCGATGTGGTGCAGGCCGCCGAGCACCTCGGCGTACGGCCCGACATCGAGGCCGGGGAAGTCGAAGAAGGCCAGCGCGTTGCCGTTGCCGATGTCGAAGAAGAAGTGCGTCGACCCGGCGTAGTCACGGTTCTCCATCACCTCGGTCAGCGGAAAGCCGAGCACGTCCTGGTAGAAGCGCACCGTCCGCTCGACATCGCCGCTCACCAGGGCGGTGTGGTGCAGCCCTCGGGCTGAACTCGGCGGCCGGTCGCGATGCAGATGGTCCCGAGCGATCTGCTGGCGGCGGCGGGTGATCTCGTCCAGGTCGATGTCCACCCCCTGACCGTACGACGGGGCAGGGCCGCGGCGCACGGATGGCCGGCCCGTCGGGACGGGCCGGCCAGGCCGATCGGGCTCAGGCGGCGCGTACCCGTGCAGCCGGCGCGACCTCCACCGGCGGTTCGCCGGCGCGGTGGCCGAGCGCGTGCACCACCGAGCGGACGAACTCGCCGCCACCGACCAGGACGAGGCCGGTCGCGACCGGGTCCATCCAGGACGCCCGCAGGCTCTGACCGAAGGCGGCGAAGACCGAGTAGTCCAGCGCCCAGGCGAACCCGGCGGCGATGACGACGGCGAGGGTGCGGGTCAGGGCGGCCGGCAGGCGTACCGGAACGAGCTCGTCGAGGACCTGCATGACGACCGTGAGGCCGAGGGCGAGGCCGAGGAAGACGACGAAGGCGTACATGGCAACCACTCCACTGGTGAGGTGGCGGGACGACCTGTCCCGCTCACTGCATTGGACCCGCCGGGTTGCATTCGGTTACCGGTGCAGGATGGGGAATGTGGATGTCGACCCGGCCCTGGTACGCGCCGTGCAGCGCGGTGAGCCCGGAGCGATGGACGCCCTCATCACGGCGAGCTACGCCGACGTCTACGCCCTGTGCCGCCGGCTGCTCGGCGACCCCGCCGATGCGGCGGACGCCACCCAGGAGGTCTACCTGCGGGTGGTCCGTTCGGTGCTCGCGTTCCGTGGCGAGGCGGCCTTCGGCACCTGGTTGCACCGGGTCACGACCAACGCCTGCCTCACCGCGCTGCGCCGCCGCGGCGACGTACAGGCCCGGGGCCAGAGCGCCGGCCTGCTCGACGCCGTCTTCGACGACGTGCCGTCGCGGGCCGCGGACCCGGCAGAGCACGCGGTCGCGCGAGACCTGGCCCGGCGGGCCAAGTTGGCGATGGACGAGCTGGCCGACGACGCCAGGCAAGTGGTGCTGCTGCGCGACGTCGAAGGCTTGTCCACCAGGCAGACCGCCGCGTTGCTCGGCATCAGCGAGGGAGCTGTCAAGGTGCGCCTGCACCGGGCACACGTCCGACTGAGGGAGCTGGTTGGCTGATGGAGCGGGTGTGCAGTGAGGTGCGGGCCCAACTGCCGGCATACGTCGACCGATCGTTGCCGAGGATCCGGCGCAAACTCGTCGGCCTGCACCTGCGCAGATGCGCGGCCTGCCAGGCGGAGTTCTCCGCGCAACGGGCGCTCCAGGAAGCGCTGGCCGCGCTCGCCGCCCCGGTCCCGGCGCCGCCCGAGGGCCTGCTCGACACGCTGCTCGCGCAGTCGTCCTCGCCGCGGGCAGCGGTGCCGATGCGCGGCGCGGTGAGCGGGGCCCGGCCGGCGCTGTCGGTGGCGCTGCTGGCCGCCGGCGCCGCTGCCGGCACCGGCCTGGGTTGGGCCAGCTGGGCGTCGGCCCGATACCTCCGCCATCGCCGCCGGTAGCCGTCCCGCCGTTACCAGTGGTGCGCGACGTCGATGACGACGCGCGGGTGCGCACCGCCGATCGTGAAGACCCGGAACGGCAGCCGAGCCCGGACCCCGAGCCCGACCGAGTTCACCCCCTCGAAGTTGCCGGCCCACGCGACCTGACGGAACGTCCTCAGGCCGGCGACCGATGGGAGCGAGGGCAGCCGGTTGCCCGCGAGCTGGCCGAACACGACGATCCGGAGCCGGGCGCCGCCGGCGAGCGGGACGACCCGGTCCGAAGGATCCGCCCGAAGGACCGAGACGTATCCCACCAGGGCGCTGGATCCGCCAGCCACGACGAACCGGTCGAAACAGGCGTGGCCGCCGGCGCGCAGACCGGTCACCGAGCCATTGCCCAGACTGCGGCTCGTCTTCTCCGCCGACCCCCAATGCGTGCGGCAGGTGTCGGCCACGGCAGCCGGCACACTCAACGTGCTGCCGACCAGACCAGCTGCCAACACGGCGATCCAGCGCTTCATGGCGTTCCTCCTCGGGCGGGGCCGGCCAACTGGTCGGCATGCCAGGACAGACGCGCGGGAACCCTCGAAGGTTGACAGCTACATCGTGTCGGCGGTGGCGACCAACGGTTCGAGGATGGCGTCGGGGAAGTCGCGTTGGGTGCGCCCGAGCCGCCAGGTGTCGGCAAATAACGCCAGCCACTCGCCGTCGCCGCGCTGCAGCACCTCGACGCCGCTCTGCCGGTCGAGGTCGCCGACCCACTCCCTCGTCGTACGCCGGGCCAGGGAGTAGCCCAGCCGGTCGAGCGTGACCGGCGCGCCCATCTCACCGGCCATCCGGTGCTGGGCCACCTCGAACTGCATCGGCCCGACGGCGGCGAGCACCGGCGCCTGGTCGCCACGCAGATCGGACCGCAGGACCTGCACCACGCCCTCCTGCTCGAGTTGCTCGATCCCCCGCCGGAACTGCTTGTAGCGTCCCGAGTCGTCGGAGCGGGCGACGCAGAAGTGCTCGGGTGCGAAGGACGGGATCGCCGGGTAGGCCACGTGCTCGTCGACGAACAATGAATCCCCGACCCGCAGGCTCGAGGCGTTGACCAGGCCGACGACGTCACCGGGATAGGCAAGGTCGACTGTCGAGCGGTCCCGGCCGAAGACCTGCTGGGCGTATTTCGTGGCGAACGGTTTGCCGGTCGCGGCGTGGGTCACCACGGTGCCGCGCTCGAAGACGCCGGAGCAGACCCGGACGTAGGCGAGCCGGTCCCGGTGGCTCGAGTCCATGCCGGCCTGCACCTTGAACACAAAGCCGCTGAAGGGCGTGTCGAGCTCGCGCGGCTTTCCGCTCTCGTCCTCGCGAGGCCCTGGTGCGGGGGCGATCTCGAGCAGGAGGTCGAGCAACTGACGAACCCCGAAGTTGAGTACGGCGCTGCCGAAGATGACCGGCGTCGTGCGGTGGGCGAGGAACGCCGCCTGGTCGTGCGTGGCGCCGTCGGCCTCGAGCAGGTCGCTCTCCTCGAGCGCGGTCGTCCAGTGCTCCCCCTGCGTGGCGGAGGCATCCGCTGCCGAGACGATCTGCTCAACGGCAATCGTCGCGCCACCAGCGGTTCGGGTGAATTGGACGAACTCGCCTGTCCGGCGGTCGAGGACACCGCGGAAGTCCCCCGCGTAGCCGACCGGCCAGGTCAGCGGCGTCGGCTGCAACCCGGTCTTGGCGTGCACCTGATCCATGAGCGCGAGGGCGTCGAGGCCTGGTCGGTCCCATTTGTTGATGACGGTGATGACGGGAATGCCCCGGTGGCGACAGACCTCGAACAACTTCAGGGTCTGCGGTTCCATCCCTTTGGCGGCGTCGACGAGCATGACCGCGCTGTCGACCGCGGCCAGCACCCGGTAGGTGTCCTCGGAGAAGTCCGCGTGACCGGGGGTGTCGACGAGGTTGATGACCGTGCCGCCGTAGGTGAACTGCAGGGCGGCGGAACTGATCGAGATGCCGCGGGCCTTCTCGATGTCCATCCAGTCCGACACGGTGCTCTTGCGACCGGCCTTGCCGTGGATGGCACCGGCCTCGGTGATGACCCGCGCGTGCAGCGCCAGCGCCTCGGTGAGGGTGGACTTGCCGGCGTCCGGATGGCTGATGACGGCGAACGTCCGGCGACGGGCAGCCTCCGTGACGGCGGGGCTGTCGGACACCGGTCTCCTCACGCTGCTGGAGCTACCAGGGTACGTCGGGGCGGTGGCATGGCAGGGTCGGCAGGTGACACGGCAGCGCGCCAGAGGCTTGCTCGGTGCGGTTGCCGTGGTCGGCTGCCTGGTCTGCCTGCTGCTCGTCGGTCGCAGCCGCGGCATCATCGTCGGCCGCTGGCCGCTCTACGGCGTGCTGGTGCTGTGGACCGCGCTCGCGGCGCTGGCGACCAGGTGCCTGGTCCGCAGCCGGATGCAGAGCAGCCTTGCCGTGCTGGCCGTCGCCGCCGCCCTGCTCGGCGTTGCCCTGACCAGCGGACCGCAACTGTCCGACGACCTCTATCGCTATCTGTGGGACGCCGAGGTCGCCGCCGCCGGCATCGACCCCTACGCCCTGCCACCGAACGCGCCGCAGCTCACCGGACTGCGCCAAGCGTTCCTATGGCCGGATGCCGCCGGCTGCACCACGTTGCGCGCGGACCTGCCGCGGCACGCCCGGGCCAACCCGTTCGCCGGCTTCCACAAACGGCCGGGCTGCGCCAGCATCAACCGCGCCGGTGTCCGCACGATCTACCCACCTGCTGCCCAGATCGCCCTGCGGGCCGGCAATGCGCTCACCCCCGGATCGGCCCGCGAGCTGCGCGCCCAACTGCCGGCTGCGGCGTACAGCCTGGCCCTGACCGGGTTGCTCGTGGCGCTGCTGCGCAAGGCCGGCCGATCACCGTGGTGGGCCCTGCTCTACGCCGCCGGCCCGCTGGCCGGTGTCGAGGCGGCGATGGACGCGCACATCGACGTGCTCGGCGCACTCGTGGGTGTGGTCGCGCTGGCTGTCCTGGCCCGTCGCGAGGTCCGCCTCAGGACCGCCGCCTTGGCCGGAGCGCTCGTCGCCGTCGCGACGCTCGTCAAGCTCTATCCCGCCGCGCTCGGGGTGGTGGCGCTGCCCCGGCTCGGGCTCGTGTCCCGCCGGACCCTCGTCTTCGTCGGCTCCGGCGCCGCCACCTGCGCCGTCCTCTACGCCCCACATGTCGCAGCTGTCGGCGCAGAGGTGCTCGGCTACCTCCCCGGCTATCTCGCCGAGAATGGCTACGGTTCGGGCGATCGGTTCGCGGTGCTCGCCGCCGTCGGTGTCCCGGGCCAAGTGTCGGTCGTCCTGGTTGCCCTCGGCCTGCTGACTCTCGTCGGATGGTCGCTGACGCGGCCGTTCGCGGACGGTGATGTGGTCGAATTGGCCCGGCGGGCAGCCACCGTCATCGGCGGGGCGTTCCTGCTCATCACTCCCGGAAACGCCTGGTACTGCAGTCTTCTCATCGCCTGTGCCGCGCTCGCGCAACGGCCGGAGTGGCTCGGCGTGGTGGTCGCGAATTGGACTGTCTATTTCGCCTTCGTCGTGCACGGCGACCGCGCCTACCCGGCGCTGGCCTACGCCGCCGCGACGCTCCTCGTCATCGCCTGCGCCGTCCGCCGTCGCCGTCAGGGGTCGATCAGCTGCAACTCGCTCTCGACCTCACCGGCGACGACGACCCGGCCGGTCGTGGGCACCACCGTCACCGAGTAGGCGTCGCGGACCGTCGGCCAGGTCCGCATCTCGACCAGACCCTTGTCGGTCAATCGGTACTGCACCAGCAGGTTGTTCGCCGTCGCGGTGATGTAGACCAGCCGACGGACCGGGTCGTACGCCGTGCCGTACGGCCTGCCAGGCAGCGCCGTGCGGTCGAGCAGGCGGGGCGTGCCCGACACGTCGTAGCGCAGTAGGGCGCCCCCGGTGGTGTCGGTCACCAGCAGCACGCCTTGGGTGAGGGCGAGCGCGTGGGTGGGCCCCGCTCCGGCCGGCAGCGCCGCGATCTGCCGGCCATCGCGGTAGACGTGCAGCAGCCGCCCGCGGACGTCGACCACCCCGCCGGTCCGGCCCGTGCCGGCGGCCCCGCCCGGCTGGGCCAATCCGCGGAACGTCCGCAGCACCGTGCCGTCCCGGACGACGGAGACCGCCCCGCCGAGCTCGTCCGCGACGTAGAGCGTGCCGTCATCGGTCACCGCGACGTCGTGCGGTTGCCGCAGGACCTTGACGGTGCCGGTGACCCGACCGGACGGGAGAGCGACCCGCACGAGCTGATCGGTGTCCTCGCCGGGCAGCAGCACGGCTCCGCCACCCGGTGCCAGCTCGAGATGCCGGGCAAAGCCCGGGACAGCCACCGTACGGACCACCCGCCGGGTGGCCGGGTCGAGCAGCAGCAACCGGGTGGGGCGGCGCAACCCGACGACCACGAGCCCGCTCACCGGGTCGGTGACGATGCCTTCCGGCCGGCCCTCGCGCAACGGAAGAACCACCCCGGCTGGTGCGACCGTCGGAGCTGCGGCGCGGGCGGGTTCAGGCGCTGCCCGCAGCACGGTCGGCGTCGAGGGACTGGACGAGCAGGCCCCGAGCAGTCCGATGGCTGCGGCGCTCAGCCCCGGGCGAGTGCGGCGAACCACCGACGCCCACCCCCGTCGTCCTCGTCGTCGTGCGCCGACCAGGAGTCGACGATGACCAGACCGGCGCCGGTGGCGACCTGGTCGAGCGCGTCGACACCCAGCGACGCCCAGGGGAACCACCGGCCCGTCGTACCCAGATCGTCCCGCAGCTGGGCCTGGCGCAGCCGCAGCCCCGAACCGGGTTGGTCGAGCTCCAGGAGCACCCGGCCGTCCGGCCGGACCAACTCCGCCGTCCGCCGCAGCAGGCGCTCCGGGTCGCCGCCGATGCCGATGTTGCCGTCTGCAAGCACCGCAAAGGCCCAGGTCCCGGCGCCGGGAACATGGCCGAAGACCGACCGGAGCAAGGCCCGACCGCCGGCCCGCCGGGCCAGGTGCACCGCCGCCGGGGCCACATCGATCCCCAGGGCCGGGCACCCTCGAGCAGCCAGCGCCGCGACGATGCGCCCAGGTCCGCAGCCGATGTCGAGCGCTGGGCCGTCAATGGCGTCGAGCAACGAGGCGTCCGCGCCGCGCGCGGCACCGTGCCAACGCGACAACCCGAGCCGTGCGGCCTGGCCGTCCCCGAAATGAACGGTGAGGTCGCGTCCGCTGGTCAGGCTGTGGTCGTAGAGAGCGATGCTCACAGCGGTGCGACTCCTGTTACTCGAAATGGGCTCGCCAGACCTTCGCGCCCGGGGCGGGCCCGGATGTCGCATTACCCGGTGTCACGTTCGAGTAACAGATTGCACCCGTGCTTGTCATCACACGAACCGGGGGCAGGAGGGCTCCGAACACCTCGCTGACAACGACACACCATCCCCCGCCTGGAAGGTTCCATCATGCGTAAGTCCGTCTCCGCCGTCGTCCTGACCGCGGCTCTGTCCCTGTCCCTGGCCGCCTGCGGCAGCAACGACACCAAGTCCGCCACCAATGGCGGCAACACCAAAGCCGACGCCAAGCCCCTCGCCGCCCTCACCAATCTGACCGGTGAGAGCACCGCGGTGAAGCTCGACCCGATGTTCGTCGCCGGCATCACCTCACTGAAGCTCAAGCCCGGCGTCGTCGGCACCGCCAAGCTCACCGACGGCTCGCTGATCTTCCCGATCACCGGCGGCACCGCGACCTACTACAAGCCGGGTTCGCGCACCCCCTACGTCGAGAGCAAGATCATGCACGACGGCTCCGGCTTCAGCCTGACCGACGGCACCACCAAGGTCGAGCTGACCAACTTCGTCGTCGACGCCGGCACCTCCACGCTGACCGGTGACGTCTCCGCGAACGGCAAGTCGGTAATCAAGGGCGCCCCGCTGTTCTTCCTCGACGGCCGCACCCTCAAGCCGCTGGACACCACCACCGAGGCCGGCAAAGGCATCCTGGAGGGCACCAAGGTCGAGTTGACCAAGGCCGCCGCGGACCTGCTCAACACGACCTACAAGGTCACCGCGCTCAAGCCGTTCTTCCCGGTCGGCGTCGCCAAGATCACCCTGACGCTCCCCGCCAAGTAGTCATCCGCCAGGAGGGCGGGTCGGGTTCGCCCGGCCCGCCCTCCGGCATGTGTGCGGCCCGGCGTGCCAGGCTGCTCGACATCGAGTGAGAGGGCAGCCCACCGTGGACACCGAGCCCACCAGCGCGACCGAACCCGCCCCGGCGTACGGCTTCCCGGCGCCGGTATTCCGGTTGCTCGACCGGCTGCGCCCACCTGGACCGCTGTTTCGCGAGGGGTTGTTCCGCAGTCCGCTGCGCGGCCCGTGGCTGACCTCGGTCTTCGGCGCCGTCCTGCTGGTCGGCCTGCCGTTCGTCATCGTCACCGGACTGCTGTCCTATGCGGCGTACGAACCGCGCTTTCTCGGCAATGCCTTCCCCGGCAACACCCGCGGGCTGCACCTGCCGTTCTTCACCTGGCCGACCCATCCCGCCTGGCTCTACCGGCTCAACCAGGGTGTCCACGTCGGGCTCGGGCTGGCGCTCATCCCCATCGTGCTGGCCAAGCTCTGGTCGGTCATGCCCAAGTTGTTCGCCTGGCCACCAGCGCGTTCGGTCGCCCAAGTGCTCGAGCGGCTCAGCCTCGCGCTCTTGGTCGGCAGCATCCTGTTCGAGCTGGCGACCGGCGTGCTCAACATCTCCTACGACTACGTCTTCGGCTTCGACTTCTACGCCGCGCATTACTACGGCGCCTGGGTGTTCATCGCCTCCTTCGTCGTGCATGTCGCCCTGCACCTGCCGACGATGCGCCGCTCGCTCAAGACCCGGCAGCTCCGGATTGAGGTGCGCACGCCGCTGCACCGCACCCACCCCGAACCGCTGGACATCTACGGCCTGGTGTCGCGGGCGCCCACCGAGCCGACCATGTCGCGACGAGGTTTGCTCACCCTGGTCGGGGGCGCCTCGCTCACCGTCACGGCAGTGACCATCGGACAGACCCTCGGCCTGCGGCCGACCGCGCTGCTGAGCGCTCGTGGGCAGTCCTACGGCGACGGGCCGACCGGCTTCCCGGTCAATCGGACCGCCCGGACCGCGGCCATCAACCCGGCCGAGACCGGTTCGGACTGGCGGCTGACGGTGGTCGGTCGACAGACGCTCAGCCTGAGCAGGGCCGAGCTGCTGGCGATGCCACAGCACACGGCGCGGCTGCCGATCGCCTGCGTCGAAGGCTGGTCGACCGTCCAGACGTGGACCGGTGTGCGCCTCCGCGACCTCGTCCGGGCGGCCGGCACCGATGGCTCCCTGGGCCACGCGGTGGTGCATTCGCTCGAACGCCAAGGCGCCTTCCGGCGGGCCGTCCTCAACGGCGGCCAGCTCACCGATCCCGACTCGCTGCTCGCCCTGCAGGTCAACGGCGTCGACCTGTCGATGGACCACGGTTTCCCGGCCAGGGTGATCGTGCCGGCCCTGCCTGGCGTCCACAACACCAAATGGATCCGGCGCATCGAGCTGGACGGCGCACTGTGACTGCCTGGTGGCGCGGCCGTTACGGTGCCTCGCCACTGCACCTACTGACCCTGCTGGCCAGCTTCGCCCTCGCCGGCTACGCCGCGCTGCAGGTACTACGCGGCCCGGCGCCCGTGCGGGTCGCCGGCTGGTTCCTTGGCGCGGTGATCGCCCACGACCTCGTGCTGTTCCCGCTGTACGCCGTCGCCGACCGGTCCCTGACCGGGCTGCGCCGCCGCCCGGCGGCAGCGGCGAGGAGCGGCGCCGTCAACTACCTCCGGGTCCCGGTGCTGCTGTCCGGGCTGCTGCTGCTGCTGTTCTTCCCGCTCATCCTGCGCCAGAGCGAGGGCGCCTACGGCCGGGCGAGCGGCCTGGACGAGTCTGCCTACCTCGGCCACTGGCTACTGATCACCGGCGTGCTGTTCGGTGGCTCCGCCATTGCCTACGCCATCCGCGCGGCCACCGGCAAGGCGCGCCCCGAGCCGCGTTGAGCCTTCCGGTACGGCGTACCAGTCGGGCTCTCATACGGTGTGGCAGCGCCTCGACGGACGGCGACCGGAAGGAGGCCGCGTGCACACCGAGGTGGTGACCCGGGCCGTGCCCCCCTCACGCTGGCAGCGGGTGCGGACACTGGCGCCGTGGCCGGATCTGCTGGCCTCCTGGCTCGCAGCCCGCGTGGTCGTCGGGGTGTCGCTGCTGCTGGTGCGGTATCTCCAGCAGCAATTGCAGGCCCGCGACGGCTTCCACTTGCGCACCGTGTCCCTGCTCGGCTGGGATGCTGCCTGGTACGACCGGATCGCCGGCTCCGGCTATGACGCGCAGCCGTCCGAGGCGTTGCGGTTCTTCCCGCTGGTGCCGCTGCTCGCCCGCGGCCTCGGCACGCTGCTCGGTGGTCATCCCGGGTTGGCGCTGCTGCTGCTGGCCAACCTCGGCGCCCTGGTCTACGCGGTGGCGCTGTATCGGCTCGCCCTCGCCGAGGGGCTCAGCGAGGCGACCGCCCGCCGGACCTTGTGGGTGGCGGCGCTCGCACCGGCCGGCTTCGTGCTCGTCATGGGCTACACCGAGGCGGTGTACGGCGTACTGGTTGCGACGGCGTTCCTCGCGATCCGGTCGAAGCGATGGGGCGTCGCGGCCGGGCTCGGGTTGCTGGCCGGGACGTCCCGCCCGACCGGGGTCCTACTCGCCCTCCCGGCGGCCATCGAAGGGCTGAGTGGCCTGCGCATCGCCGGGGTCCGGCAGCTGTTGGGCCGGGGGACCGCCGTGCTGGCGCCGGTCGTCGGGCTGGCGAGCTACCTGCTGTGGAACGAGCTGCACGGCGGCAACTGGCGCCGGCCATTCAGCATCCAGGCCCGGCCGACCCTGCGCGGCGGCCTGCTCGTCGACACCCATCGCCAGATCGGTCGCGCGCTGACCGAGCTGCCAGGGCATCTGGTGCACACGACGCCCCACCTGCCCTGGCTGCCAGTCGGTCTCGCCCTGCTCATCGTCGTGGCACGGCGGCTCCCCGCGTCGTACACAGCGTTCGCGGCGGCCACCCTGGTGCTCGCGTTGACCGCACAGGAGTTGTCGTCGTTCGAGCGCTACCTGTTCGGCGCGGTGCCCGTGGTGCTCGCCGCGGCAATGGTCAGCGGGGGTCGGCTGCGCTCGAGGCTGCTGCTGGCCGTCGCGCCGGGGTTGCTCGGCGCCTACGCGACGTTGGCGTTCCTGCGGGTCTACACGCCCTGAAAGCGCCTACCCGTTGAATTCCCAGTGCCAGGGCTCCGGCTTGGAGCCACTGGGCTCGGCCCAGGACGGATGGAAGAAGTTGAACCGGCCGGCGTTGGCCTGCATCCACTGGGAGGCGGCCGAGCCGGCGTCCTGGATGCCGCCGCAGAGGTCGGTGGCCTTGCCCCAGCCGTGCTCGCTGGTGCCGGGCACGGCGGCCAGCCCCGGTCGGCTCTGGTAGACCGCGACCTGCTCGCTGTAGGACCGGTAGGAGTCGGTGACGCACAGCGGGCCACCGACCGTCGCCGCGTGGTACTCGCTGAGCCGGTTGAACGCAGCGGCCGCGTCGGCACCCAACCGCTGGCCCGGTGCCTGCCACAGCGGGCAGAGCGCCGCCGGGTCGAGGTTGCCGTTGGCCTGCCCAGCCGTCGAGCCACCGGTGCAGACCGTGCCCACCGGCGGGGCGGACCGGCTGCGGGACGTCTGACTGGCGGCCACCCGCAACCGGGCCTGCCGGGTCGCCGCATCCTGTCGCGCCTGTTGGAGGGCATCCCGAGCCGCCCGCGCCTGGGCTCTGGCCACAGCGAGCCGGGCCTGTCGGGCCACCTCGGCCGCCCGCGCCAACTGCAAGGCGTCCTGCGCCGCAGTCAGCCGCATCGCGGTGCCCGACGCCAGCGCTTTGAGCTGACCGAGGCGGCGCGCCGATGCCCGGGTGAGCGCGGCCGCCTCGACGACGAGCTGCGCGGCCCTCGCCTCGTCGGTCCGGAGCCGGTGCCTGGCCGAGACGGCCCGCGCGACGATGTCGCTCTGCGAGCCGGCGACGACATTGAGCCCGCTCTGCGCCTGCAGGGCCGACAGCACCTGTTCCGGGCGCTGGGTCAGCGCGACCTGCAACTGCGAGGACATCGGCTGCATGTAGAGCTGCCGGCTCAGCCCGTCGACCTGACGCTGCCCGGCCTCGACCTGCGACTCGGCCTGCCCGACCTGCCGGCGGCTGGCCCGAAAGGCCAGCTGCAGCCGGCGCAACCGCACCTGATCGGCCTCCCAGCGGCGGGTGCCGGCGACCAGCTTGCCGGTCGTGTCGCGAGCCAGCTGCTGCAGGCTGTCCACCCGCGCCTGCGCCGTCGCCACCTCGTCGGCGCGGGCCGGCGGGGTCACGCTCAGGCCGCCGATCCCCGTGCCGGCAATGAGCACCAGCGCAGCCAGCAGCGTCGCCGCACGGCGGGTGGCACTGCCCCGGCGTACGACGGGGAAGGGGTCGAGGTTGGTGCGGCGGATCAGCGGACCCGGCCGAAGACCAGCGTGCGGCCGGCCAACGACTGCTTGCGGACGACGTCACCGGTCTGCGTGGCTGCCCACATCTGGTTGCGACCGGCGTAGATGCCGACGTGCCTGATCGAACCGCCCCGGATGGTGAACACCAGGTCGCCGGCGGACAGCTGGGCCCGGGAGATGTGCTGCACACCGCGGGCCGTGTACTGGGCCGAGGCCATGTGCGGGAGCGACCGGCCCAGCCGGTTGAAGACGTACATCGTCAGCCCCGAGCAGTCGAAGCGGGTCGGGCCGGCCGCGGCCCACTGGTAGGGCGCGTTGGCGTGCCTGGCAGCTTCGGCGACGGCGCGCTGGCCGAGCGTCGGGGTGGCGGCCTGGGCCGGCGCCGTGGCGGCGCCACCGGTGAGTGCGGCAGCGAGCAGGACAGTGGCGCCGAGCCGCTTCGAGAGCGTCGCGACGGAACAGGACGTGGGCATGTGGGAAGGGCCTCTCCGCACGCCTACGGGGTGAGCTGTCGGGTTCGGGCGCGGCGCTTGCCCGGCCTGCAGTGCTGCGCAGGCTTCACCCCGAGGAGCCCTCGCGGGCCCCGTGGTGCGGTGGGTCCCCCGACTCTGCCCGGTTGCGGTGCCTCGGCCGACGCGGTGCGTCGGTCGCGTGACGCCGGTCGCGTGGGCAGAGCTCGGCGGTCCGCGGCGACGTCACCTACTGCGGAGTAGGTGCGCAGAACCTACCGGCCGGCCGTTCTCGCCGGCAAACCTGCCACGCCCGGGCGGCCCACCTTTTCAGCGGCCACCCGGGCGCGCTCGGCTACAGCCCGGCCAGCAGCGTCTTCATCGTGGCGATCTCGGCGCTCTGAGAGGCGACGATGCCGGTCGCCAGCTGCTTGGCCTGGGCGTTCTGACCGCTCGTCAACTCAATTCGCGCCATTTCGACGGCGCCCTCATGGTGTCGCGTCATGCCGGTCAACCAGAGCTTGGCGAAGTCACCGCCGCTCGCCTTGTCGAGCATCTGCATGTCGGTGTCGCTCATCATGCCGCCCGAACCACCGTGCATCCCGCCCATCTCGTGCGATCCGCCGGCAGCAACCGGCTTCCCCCAGCCGGCCAGCCAGCCCCGCATCGAGCTGATCTCCGGCGCCTGCTCGGCCTTGATCTGCTTGGCCAGAGCCTGAACCTTCGGGTCGGTCGTGCGCGACAGGGCCATCTCGGCCATCGCCACCGCCTGGGTGTGGTGCGGCAGCATGTCGGTCGTGAAGCTGACGTCTTGGGAATTGTGCGGCCCGCTGGCGGCGGGACCCGTCGACGGTGCAGCGGAGGACGTGCCGACGGAGCTTCGAGTGGTACTCGCCCCGCAACCGGTCAGGACGAGGGCGCCGGTGAGCATGAGCGTGGACGTGCGGGACAGCGAGGTGCGCAACTTCATGGGAACTCCAGGGTCAGGATGGTGCCCGCGGTGCGGGCATGGGTCAGGACGTGCGGGGCGACGGGATCCGCTGCTGACAGCGACCACTCACGTCCGCGACACGCACAACCCGGCGACAAGATCGGGAGGTCTGGGCGTCGACCCGGCACGCGAGGCTGACGGTTCGAGCCCGCTCCAGTAGCTCGCGCCAGCCGTTGTTTGCACCGCGCATCCGCGCACCGGCCCCGGGGTCGGGCCGGAGCTGCGGATGGCCAGACACAGCGTCGCCATGGACGTCATCGCGGGCTGCGGCGGCCGACGCACCTCCGGCACCGCGGAGACGCCGCCCGCAGTGAGCTGGGCATTCCCGACGGTGGTGGCGGCCATTGGCTGTCCACCCATCGCGCTGTGTTCACCCCGCATGCCGTGCATCGCCAGTAGGCCGGCCAACACCGCGAAGACAGCGAGCAGGCGGGCGATGCGATGCATTCGGGTCTCCTTCCGGTCCGGCCGTGCCGAGCGAGGGGTTCGGTGTCCTACGCGGTCGCGGAATCGCCTGCTGGCTGGGTCGACTCGGCCCCGGCGACGAAGGCGGCCGGGTTGCTCACGAAGGCATCGGCGCAGCCCTGCCCGCAGAAGACGTAGTCACGTCCACCGACCGTTGCCCGCGCCCCGGGCTCGGCGACATCGACGGACATGCCGCACACCGGGTCGGTCACCTGCGCGCTGCCGGCGTCCATTGCCGGCCCGTCGTCGTCGCGGCCGGAACTCGCATAGCGGGCCGGCTCCTTCACGAATTTGTCCTTGCAGCGGTCAGCGCAGAAATAGACGGTGTGACCGGCGTGCTGGGTGGTGGCTCCCGGGTTGTCCCGCTCGACCTGCATGCCGCAGACGGGGTCCTTGGCGTATTGGCCACCGCCACCGAGCTTCTCGCGGTTGCGGTAGGCCCAGTACACAAGTGCCGCGACCATCAGGAAGACGATGTTGAGAAAGGTCGTGTAGTTCCACTCAAAGCGAGTCGGTGCAATCTCGGTACGGCGGGTGGGAAACGTGATGCCGACCGCCCGAAACAGCAGGTCAACCGCCAGTCCGGCAGCGCTCATCACGGCCCAGAAGGAGAAGAACAGCCGCAGCGCGAGGGCCCGGCCGTAGAACTTGCCGTAGATGACGACCAGCGGCAGGGCGATGAGGTCGGCGAAGATGAACGCGACGGTGCCACCGAAGCTGATGCCGCCCTGGTAGAGCGCGGCCGCAAGTGGCACGTTGCCGATCGAGCAGACGAAACTGAGGAAGGCGATGAACGGTCCGACCACGACGTTTTCCAGGTCGGTGAAGACCCCGTGGCCGGACAGGAACACCGCCGAGAACACACTGGCGGGCACCGCCATCGCGATGAAACCGGCCACCAGATAGCCGATGACGAGCTCGCGGCGCAACATGGTCAGATCCGAGACGGTGTACGACGCCGCATCGGCCCAGCCGGACCGGCTGCGCAGCCGCTCCCGGAACGGCCTGCCCTGCTGGGCTTCGGCGCTACCCATGTCGCCATGACCCTCGTGCCCGGCTGGGCCGCCGGCGTGCCCGGCGTTGAGCCGCTCACGGGCTGCCTCGAGTTGTTGAGCCGGGAAGATCCGCGGGGCGAGCAGCGTGAACAAGGCGATCATGATGGCGCCACCGACGAATTCTGCGGCGGCGAACTGCCAGCCCATCAGCAGCCACAAGATGATGCCGAGCTCCAGCACCAGGTTGGTGCTGGCGAACATGAAGACCATGGCGCTGGTGAAATCCGCACCGCGCTGGAACAGTGACTTGGCGAGGGCGCTGGCGGCGTAGGAGCAGGACGAACTCGCCGCGCCGAGCAGCGAGGTCTTGACGATCGTGCGGGGGCGGTGGTCACCCATCACCTTCTGCATCTCGGCGCGCGAGACGAACGACTGCACCGCGCCGGACAGGGTGAAGCCAAGGACGAGGGCCCAGAGTGTCTCCCAGAACATGAAGAAACCCTCGGTCAAGCTGTCGCCGATCGTGCTCAGCAAGGTCATCGCCCTGC
>JAYSQK010000251.1:0-2170 GCA_043721555.1 Frankiales bacterium | reverse complement strand
TAGCCGGTAGCCAGAACTTCGACAAGCTCGGGCTGTGCCTCAAGGGCACCTGCCCCGTCGATGCCAAGACCGGGGTCCCGACCGGCCACGTGCTGCTCTACGGCAGCGTGATCACTGCCGTCGTACAGTTCCTGATCATTGCCGCCGTCATCTACTTCTTGGTCGTCAAGCCGGTCAACCGGCTGATGGAGAAGTTCAAGACCGAGCCGGAGGTCGAGGCGACGACCAAGCAGTGCCCCGAGTGCCTGTCGAGCATCCCCATGTCGGCCACTCGCTGCGCCTTCTGCACCGTGGAGCAGGGCAACCTCGCACCGGCTTGACAGGCCTGACTGGCTCAGCGTTCCCGGTCGTGGTGCGGCGGTCGGTCGGCCAAGAAGCGCTCGTCGTCGTCATGGGCGGTCGGCTCGTCGCGAGGTTCGGCTCTGGGCTCGGCGCCGGCGGGCTGGGCTCCAGGCGGCCCGACCGCCCGCCGTCGGCGGCGCCCGCCGTCCCTGCCGCCTGCGGATCCGTTGCCCGGTTGTGAACGCTCGCCCACGTCGGTTCCTGTCCCTAGGCTGGGGCCGACCCTAGACCGACCAGCAGCAGCAGGAGACAGCCATGGGCATGTTCGACGAGGTCAAGAAGCTCGCGGAGCAGGCGCAGGAGCTCGGCGCCGAGCACCAGGATCAGGTCAAGCAGGGAATCGACAAGGCGGAGAACCTCATCGACGAGCGGACGGGCGGTAAGTACACCGCCGGGATCGAAGGGGCGGGCCAGCGGGCCGAGGACTTCCTCGACGGGCCAGGCGGCGCTGCGCAGCCATAGGCCTGCTGGCGCGCGGCCCCGAGGCCGCGCCAGTCGACTGCCATCCCGGCGCTCAGTGACCGCCCATGCCCAGAGGCTGATCAGTGGCCGTGGACCCGAGGGCCCGGGCGGCGCAACCGTCGGCGCCCGGCCGAGGTTCGGTTCTGCATGCCACGCACGTGGAACCGTGCCCGCGCCGCGATCCGGGGGAGGTCGCGGCGCGGGCACGGCGGCGGTGGCCCCGGGGCAGTAAGGGCCGCCATCGGCTGGTGCGGACGCTCTCAGCCGTGACGATCGTTCCGCAGCCGCCTTCGGGGACGCTTGTGCGCCGCTGATGACTGGACCGTCGTACGCCCTTGGTCGAGCGGCCGCGGCCTCGCCTACCACGTGCTGCACCCAGAGGGTTATCGAGTTTGGAGCCAAATCACCACGTCGGTCCTGCTCGCGCTGTGGTCATGGTTGCGCAGGCTCACCGTGATCCGGTACGGGAGACGCGTGAAGACGTACGTGCCGTTGGCCGCCCGCCTGAAGCCGTGCGAGGTGTAGAGCGCCGCAACGCTTCGGCCGACCTGGGCGGCCGAGCCTTGGGCGAGCAGCCCGACGGTCTCCGACGGGCGGAGGCCACTGGAGCCCGTGATGGTTCCGACCGGGACCGGAACGGCCCGGGGCCAGTCCCGCTGCAGGGTCGGCCGAATTGCCAGGCGTCCTCCGCTGGCCAGTGCCGGTGGTCCGACCAGTACACCCGCACTTCCCAACGCGAGGACTGCGACGACCATCCGACCCGGCAGCGTTCGCAACATACGCACGTCGGGATTGTCGCCGTCACGACGAACGCCGGCCATCGCCCATGGGTCGTACGACCTTCGTCGTACGCCCTCCTGGGCCAGGCCTGCACATGGAGATGTGTGGCACCTGCCGGCGTCGGTGACGCTGAAGGGTAGGTGCCACACATCGGGTGGGTGACGTCGTCCGGTGAGCGACGCCCTGCGCAAATCGGTCGTGGTTACAGACTCCGGAGCCAGACGACCACGTCCGTCTTGGTGTTGCTGTGGTCGTGGTTGCGAGTCACCACGACCACCAGGTAGCCCGGAGCCGAAAAGACGAGTAGCCCGCTGGCCGCCTGGGTGAAGCCGTGCGAGCGGTACATCGCGATGAGCGCGACGCGAACCGCTGGCGCTGAGCCGTTGACCAGGATGCCCACCGTCTCGGACGGCTTGACACCGGCGGTGCCGAAGATGCGTCCCGCGGGGAGCGGAACAGCCGCCGGCCAGTCCAGCTGCAGGAGCAAGGGGTTGCGAGCGACAGGCGGTGCGACCGGGGGGGCGACAGGCGGCGCGACCGGAGGTGCGACCGGCGGTGCGACCGGCGGTGCGACCGGGGGGGCGAC
>JAYSQK010000250.1:0-5289 GCA_043721555.1 Frankiales bacterium | reverse complement strand
GCTGTCGGTGCGCTGCGCCTGGACGACGGCCGCGACGTCGACGTGCGGGTTGCCGACGGCCAACGCCAGCTTGATCGCCAGCTCGTCGCGGGGCCGGGCCTCCCGGCGTACCGGGGTGGCGAACCACTCGGCGACCTCGGTGCGACCGTCGGCGGTGATGTCGTAGTACTGCTGACCGGCCTCGTTGCCCTCGGTGGCCACGACCCGGCAGTCGCGCTCGAGCCGGGCGAGCGTCGTGTAGACCTGCCCGACGTTGAGCGGCCAGGTCGCGCCCGTCCGGGCGTCGAACTCGGCCCGCAGCTCATAGCCGTAGCGCGGCTGTTCGGCCAGCAGCGCCAGCAAGCCGTGGCGGATGGACATCGCTACCCCCTCGCTTGTGCCTACCGGGTAGGCAGTACGCGGTATGCATACCGAGGATGGCCATCGGCGTCAAGCAGGAGCGGCGCACGAAAAAGGGCGTCTCCCATCGGGAGACGCCCTGGTGGAACGACGAGATCAGGTCAGTGCGGGCTCATTGGTCAGCACCCGGATGTCATCGTCGACATGGACGCTGGCCATCAGCGCGTCATTGGTGGCAAGGGCCCGACCGAGCTCGAGCTCGAGTGAGGCCACCCGGTCGCGCAGGCGGCGCACCTCGGCGGCCAGCCGTGCGTCGTTGCCTACACCGGTGTGTCCGAACAGGGCCTTGGCCATGAGAAGCGATCCTCCACATTGAGGGGGTTCGTGCCCGGCATTTGGCCACAGGCGCGATGGCACAAGAATGCCACGAGTGCCACCCGGGGTCAAGGCGCAGGTCACGAACCGGTCACGGCGTCACGCCTCGGCGAAGCCCCGCTCCCCGCGCGGCGCGGACCACTGCTCGGCGACGAAGTCGACCCGGCCCGGGCCCTGGTCCAGCTGCGCCAGCAGCGCCCGGCAGGCCCCCTCGGGACCTTCGGCGACCACCTCGACCCGACCGTCGTCGAGGTTGCTCGCGCGACCCGACAGGCCCAGCTCGAGCGCCCTGGCGCGGGTCCACCAGCGGAAGCCGACGCCCTGCACCCGGCCCTTTACCCACGCGGTCAGGCGCACCTCGTCCACGCCCGCCAGACTACGAGCATGGCCCTTGCGATCGCCCCGTGCCGGCAGCTGTGCGACTGGGTTGCCGTCGCCCCGGCGTACGACGTGCCGATGCTGGCCTGTGCGGGCTGCGGCTCGCAATGGCTGCCGAGCGAGGCGTGGACGCCGGTGCAGGCCGATGGGACGGTGCCGGCGGCGGTCAGCGGGCTGCGCGCGGCCGGGGTTGGCAGCGCGGGCAACTGAAGCTCGAGCGGTTCATGAACGACTCGCGCCGGATCGGTGTCCCGCAGCGCGGGCAGGGCTCTCCCTCGCGGCCGTAGGCGTTGAGCGAGCGCTCGAACAGCCCGCTGACGCCATCGGTGCCGACGTAGAGCGCATCGAAGCTGGTGCCGCCCTGCTGCAGCGACGCCCCGAGCACGTCGCGGACGTGGGCGAGCAGGATCCGCGCCGCCGAGCTGCTGAGCTTGTCGGTCGGTCGGTTGCCGTGCAGCCGCGCCCGCCACAGCGCCTCGTCGGCGTAGATGTTGCCGATCCCACTGATCAGCCGCTGATCCAGCAGCGCGCGTTTGATGCCGGTGTGCCTGGCCCGTAGCGCCGTCACGAATGCCTCGTCGTCGAAGTGCTCGTCCAGCGGGTCGCGGGCAATGTGGCTGATCGTCGACGGCAGCGCCGCGCCGCCGGCCACCACCACCATGCCACCGAAGGTGCGCTGGTCGACGAAGCGCAGCTCCCGGCCACCGCCGGCGAAGCTGAAGCGGATCCGCAGGTGCGTCTCGGCCGGCTTCTCGGGCGGTACGACGAGCAACTGGCCGCTCATCCCGAGATGCCCCGTCAAGGCGTCGCCGGAGTCGAGCGGCAGCCAGAGGTACTTCCCCCGGCGCAATGCTGCGGTGACGGTCCGGCCGGCTAGCAGCGCGGCAAAGTCGGCGGCGCCGGCGAGGTGCCGGCGGACGGCCCGGGGATGGTGGACCTCCACCACCGCGATGGTCCGGCCGACGACGCCGCGCTCGAGCCCCCGCCGGACCACCTCGACCTCGGGCAGCTCAGGCACCGCCAGAAACCTCCTCCGACAGCGATCGCCAGGCGGCCTCGGCGGCGATCTGCTCGGCTTCTTTCTTGCTTTTGCCGGCGCCGTCACCGAGACCCGCGCCGTTGACGAGCGCCGCTGCGGTGAAGTGCTTCTCGTGGTCGGGGCCGCTTTCGGCGATGACGTATTCCGGTGGCCCGAGCCCCCGCGCCGCAGTGATTTCCTGCAGCGCGGTCTTCCAGTCCATCGCGGCGCCATCCTGCGCAGCGGCGTGCATCAACGGATCGAACAGCGCGCGTACGACGGTGGTCGCCCCCGGCAGACCGCGGTCGAGGTAGACCGCCCCGAGCACGGCCTCCATCGTGTCGGCCAGGATGCTCGACTTGTCGCGGCCGCCGGTGACATCTTCGCCCTTGCCCAGGCGCATCCACCGGCCGAGCCCGAGCTCGCGGGCGACCCCGGCGAGCGCGCGGGTGCTGACCACGCTGGCCCGGAGCTTGGCCAGCTGCCCCTCGGCGAGATCGGGATGCGTCGTGTAGAGCGCATCGGTGACGACCAGGCCGAGCACCGCGTCGCCGAGGAACTCGAGGCGCTCGTTGGTGGGCAGCCCGCCGTGCTCATAGGCGTAGGAGCGGTGGGTCAGCGCGCGTTCGAGCAGGTCGGGGTCGATCGCCGTGCCGAGCGCCACCTCGAGCAGGGTGTACTGCGTCGACCGGCTCACAGCCGGGCGAGCGCGTAGTCGACGGCCTCGCCGACGGTGGTCAACCCGTCGAGATCCTCATCGTCGATGTGGAAGCCGGGGCGAGCCTGCGGCGCGAGCTCCTCCTCCACGATCTCGACGATCTCGACCAGCGCGAGCGAGTCGGCCTTGAGGTCGGCTTTGAAGCTGGTGGACCGGCCGACGCTGGCCGGGTCGAGCTCCAGCACGGTCGCGACCGCCCGCTGCACCACCTCGAGCACCTGCGCCTCGGTCAGGCTCATCCGGCCACCCCTGCCTGTCGGAGCGCGTCGAGCGCCTGCTGGACTTTGGGGACGAGGCCCTCGCGGGCGGCCTGCGCGGCGACCCCGATGCAGCTGGCCACGGCCCGCGGCGACGAGGCGCCGTGCCCGACGACGCACACCCCGTTGACGCCGAGGAGCACCGCGCCGCCGAGGGCGTCGGGGGACATCGGCGCGGTGGCTTCGAGCAGCGCCGGCAGCAACTCCCGCGCGGCGACCCGGCGCGCCGCAGTGGCGTTGAAGGCCGCCGTCAGCACCTCGGTGAGCATCGTCGCGGCGCCCTCGAGGCCCTTGAGCAGCACGTTGCCGGTGAAGCCGTCGGTGACGACGACATCGGCCCGGCCGCCGTGCGGGACGTCGCGACCCTCCACGTTGCCGACGAAGTCGACCGGCAGGGCCGCCAACGCGTCATACGCGTCCTTGCGCAAGGGGTCGCCCTTGCCGGGTTCCTCGCCGTTGGTCAGCAGCCCGACCCGCGGCCGGGCGATACCGAGCCGGACCTGCGCGAAGGCGACGCCGGCGAGAGCGAACTGCGCCAGCAGCTCCGGCGTGGCCTCGGTGGTGGCGCCGGCATCGAGGAAGACGAGCGGTCCGGCCTTGGCGGGTACGACGGCGGCGAGCGCAGGTCGGCCCATGCCGCGCAACCGGCCGAGGGTGAACACGGCGGCGGCCAGGGCCGCGCCGGTCGAGCCGACCGATACGACGGCGTCGGCCTGACCGTCCCGGACCAGCCGGCTGGCGACCCGAACGGTCGCGTCCCGCTTGGCGCGCACGGCGCGGGCGGGGTCCTCGTGCATGCCGACGACCTGGCTGGCGGGGGCGAGCGCGAACCGGCCGGCGGCGCCGCGCTGTTCGAGCAGGCGTTCGGCGATGTCGACCGGTCCGACCAGGACCACCTCGAGCCCGGGCAGCTCGTCAGCAGCGAGCAAGGCGCCCTCGACGACCGAGGTGGGGGCGTGGTCGCCACCGAGCAGGTCGAGGGCGACGCGGGTCACGAACGGTGATTCAGACCGCGATGACGACGCGCTTGTCGTAGCGCCCGCACTCGGGGCACACGGTGTGCGGACGCGTGGTGTGGCCGCGGTCGCAGGTCGTCAGGACCGGCAGGGCGGTTTTCCACTGCGACCGGCGCGAGCGCGTGTTGCTGCGCGACATCTTGCGCTTCGGGACGGCCATGTCAGTTCTCCTGGTCTGTGGTCGACGGCTCGAGCAATCCCGAGAGGGCGCCCCAGCGTGCGTCGGTCGTGTCGTGCGAGTGGTCCGGTGGCAGGTCGTCCAGCCGCTCCCCGCACGTGGCGCAGAGCCCCTGGCAGTCCTGCCGGCACAGCGGGGTCAGCGGCAGTGCAAGCACCACCGCGTCGCGCAGCGTGGGGACGAGGTCGAGCAGATCGCCTTCCATCCGCGCAACCTCGTCGTCCTCGTCCTGGTCGGTGCTGCCCTCGGGGTAGACGAACAGCTCCTGCACCACCACGACCAGTTGGTCGTGGATGGGTTCGAGGCACCGGCCGCACTCCCCGGTCAGCGGCCCCGTCAGGGTGCCGCTCACCAGCACGCCCTCCATGACGCTCTCGAGCCTGAGATCCAGGTCGAGCTCGGCACCGACAGGCACACCGATCAGGTCGACGAGCCCGAGACCCTCGGGCGCGGGCGCAGGGAACCGCATCCGCCGCATCGACCCCGGTCGACGGCCCAGCTCGCGTGTATCGAGGACGAGGGGATCGCGGGGGTCGAGGCGGTGCTGCTGTTTCCTGTTCTCGGGCACGGAAGTCTCTCGGCTCGGGACGAGACCAGGGACAAGGCTAGCCGACGGCCGCGTCGGACCTCAGCCGGGCTGCGGCTGGTCGATGAAGCTGTCGTGCTCCTCCGCGTCGTGCAGCTCGTCGAGCTCGGAGCGGCCGGCGAGCTTCTGCCGCCCGCGTTCGACCGCGGCGAGGGTCTTGGTCAGCACGATCTCGAAGTTGGCCAGCTTGCCGTCGACGTAGTCCTCGACCTCGAGCCGCATCGAGTCGGTGAGGATCCGGGCCTCCTCCACGAGCCGCGTCGCCTCGAGCTGTCCCTCGGCGTAGACGTCGGTCTCGGCCAGCATCCGCTCGCGCTCGGCGGTCGCCTCGGCGATGATGCGCTCGGCTTCCCGGTGCCCTGCCTCGACCACCTCATGACGGTCGCCGAGCACGATCTGGGCCTCGTGCAGCTGCTTGGGCAGC
>JAYSQK010000249.1:0-2424 GCA_043721555.1 Frankiales bacterium | reverse complement strand
ACGCCCGCGAGCAGCTGGGCGCGGTGACAGCGGCCGAGTTGCCCGTCAGGGGATTTGACGGCCTGACCGCACAAGAGGTGATTGCCAAGCTCAACGCCTTGACGAGCGCGGACGACATCCAGGTGGTGATCGCCTACGAAAAGGCGCACAAGCACCGCGCCGGCGTCGTGGCGGCTGGGACCAAGCGGATCAGCCGGATCGCGAAGGACCTCGTCGACGCCTGACCGAACAGCCGCCCAGCCGGCCGATCGCAGCGCGCCACGGCGCTCTGCGATCGGCCTGGCGTGTTCCCTCTACAGCTGGATGCCGCGGGTCAGCGCGCCATCGACGACGAGATTCGTCCCGCTGGTAAAGCGGCTCTTCACAATCGAGGGTGTAGAGGTAGTCGGCGCGTCGCTGGCCGGATGAGGGTCGAGGTCCCTCAAGGATGGGAGTTCTGACGCTTCCACCTGAAGGACCTCGACGTTGTTGGACGTTACCTTCGCGCACCCTGACCTGACCACGTTCTGCCGGCTCGACGACCTCGGTCTCGAGGTCACCGGTCAGCAGCTCGAACCTGGCCGGGCGATGCTTGCCTGCCGGGTCACCGCATCCGACCGGTGGTGCCGGCGGTGCGGCTGCGAGGCCGCCCCGCGCGACAGCGTCACCCGCACGCTGGCGCACGAGCCGTTCGGGTGGCGACCCACGACGCTGCTCGTCACGATCAACCGCTACCGGTGCACCGGCTGCGGGCACGTCTGGCGCCAGGACGTCAGCAAAGCCGCGCAACCACGAGCCAAGCTGTCGCTCGGTGCGCTGCGCTGGGCGCTCGTCGCGATCGTCTGCCAGCACCTCACGGTCGCCCGGGTCGCCGAGGCGCTCGGGGTCGCCTGGAACACCGCCAACGCCGCGGTCCTGGCCGAGGGCCGCAGGGTCCTGATCAACGACCCGACCCGCTTCGATGGGGTCCGGGTCATCGGCGTCGACGAGCACGTCTGGCGGCACACCCGCAACGGCGACAAGTACGTCACCGTCATCATCGACCTCACGCCGATCCGTGACGGGACAGGTCCTTCCAGGCTGCTGGACATGGTCCAGGGCCGTTCCAAGCAAGCGTTCAAAACCTGGCTCGCCGACCGCCCGAAGGCCTGGCGCGACGCGGTGGAGGTCGTCGCGATGGACGGGTTCACCGGCTTCAAGACCGCCACCAGCGAAGAACTCCCCGACGCGGTCGCGGTGATGGACCCGTTCCACGTCGTCCGGCTCTGCGGCGAAGCCCTCGATGCGTGCCGCCGGCGCGCCCAGCAGACCATCCACGGCCACCGCGGCCGGTCCGGCGACCCGCTCTACGGCGCCCGCCGCACCCTGCACACCGGCGCCGACCTGCTCACCGACAAGCAGAAGACCCGCCTCGGCACGCTGTTCGCCAACGACGCGCACGTCCAGGTCGAGGCGACCTGGCACATCTACCAGCGCATGATCGCCGCCTACCGCGACACCGACCGGACCGCCGGGCTGCGTTCCATGACCAGCCTCATCGACGCCCTCAGCACCGGCGTCCCCGTCGAACTGAACGAGCTCATCACGCTCGGCCGGACCCTGAAGAAGCGGGCGGCTGACGTGCTGGCCTACTTCACCCGGCCCGGCACCAGCAACGGCCCGACCGAGGCCATCAACGGCCGCCTCGAACACCTACGCGGCAGCGCCCTCGGCTTCCGCAACCTGACCAACTACCTGGCCAGATCACTGCTCGAAACCGGCGGGTTCAGGCCACAACTACACCCTGCTTTGTGAAGAGCCGGTAAAGCTCGACAGTGGGCTCGCCAGGAAGACGACCGCGTGCGCCATCTCCTGCGGGGTGCCCATCCGCCCGGTGGGGTTGAGGGCGAGCGCCGCGGCGTACAACTCGGGGTTGCCCGCCTTGATCTGGTCCCAGACCCCGCCCTCGAAGAAGGTGTTGCCCGGCGAGATGGTGTTGGCCCGGATGCCCTGACCGGCGAGCTGGTGGGCGAGGCCCTGGATGTAGTGCACCAGTGCGGCTTTCATCGTGCCGTACGGCCCGGCCGCGAAGTCGATCTCCCGGCCGGAGACGCTGGAGATGGCCAAGATCACGGCGGCGTCGCTGATGAGCAGGTGCGGCATCGCTGCGGTGACCAGGCGCACCGCACCCATCAGGTCGACCTCGAAGGACGCCCGCCAGTTCTCCTCGCTGTCCGGGATGGCCAGGGCGCTGACGTTGGACACCACGATGTCCAAGCCACCGAGTTGCTCGGCCGCGTCGGCAACCCAGCGCGCGAGCCCGGCGGCGTCCGCGACGTCGACGACCGACCCGGCCACTGTCCCCGGCCGGCCGGTCAGCGCCTGCTCGGTGCTGGCGATCTCGGTGGCGTCGCGGGCACAGAACGCGACCGCCACGCCCTCATCGGCGAGCGCCTCCAACACGGC
>JAYSQK010000248.1:0-1682 GCA_043721555.1 Frankiales bacterium | reverse complement strand
CGAGCGCGTCGAGGACCCGTCGGCCCAGGGACGCCGCGACCGGGTCGGGTTGGGACACCACCGTCCTCGCGAGGGCGACCGGGAGCGACCGCGGCGCCGCCGACGGCACGGCCAGCATGGCGACGGCAAGTGTCACGGGCAGCGCGAGGCGGAAGGTCACCCGGTCTGCATCGGACGGGCGGGCCCGCCGGTGAAGCCGCCGACTCACGGGCCGTGGGAAGCGTTGAGGAGCCGGCGCAGACCGAGGACCCCGTCGACGGCGTAGGCCTTATCGCCGGCCTGCAGCGCCAGGATCGCGACGGTCTCGTCGTCGTGGAGCTCGAGCTGGGCCCACGGGGCGCCGTCGTCGAGCCGGACCGCGACCACCACCTGCCAGGGGAAGAAGCGCTCACCGAGCGCATTGCGCACCCGCACCCCGGCGGCGTCGCCCCGCACCCGGGCTCGGGTGAAGACGAGCACCCCGCCGGCCAGCAGCAACCCGACCAGGAAGAAGGCGATCTGGTCGCCGAGACCGAAGCTCTGGCCGCCGGCGGCGCCCCGCGGCAGCAGCACGGCGAGCACACCGAACACGACGATGACGAGCCCGGCGACCAGCCGGCACACCAGGGTGAGCTGCCGGGGCCGCACCTCGACGCTCGGCTCGCTCATGCGGGGGCCTCGGCGGTACGGCGTACCGGGGTCTGGCGCAGGAGCCGGAAGGCCAGCTGGACGGCCGGGCCGATGCCGAGGGCGAACGCGATCGTGCCGATCCCCACCGGGCCGGAAAGGGCCACCCCGAGGACGAGGACGCCGAGCTCCAGCAGGGCCCGGCAGGTGCCGACCCGCCAGCCGGTGCGCTGGACGAGCGCGACCATCAGGCCGTCTCGCGGACCCGGACCGAGGTGCGCGCCGAGGTAGAGCGCCGAGCCGGCGGCGACGGCTGCGATGCCGCCGACGGTGGCCGCGAGCCTCGCCGCGAGCGGACCGCTTCCCAATCCGTCGAGCGCGGGGGTGGCGAGCAGCAGGTCGATGACGGCGCCGATGACGACGACGTTCAGCGCCGTCCCGACGCCGGGGCGGACGCCGGCGACCAGGCCGATCAGCAGCACGACCACCGAGACACCGATGGAGGTGCGGCCGAACGAGGTCCCCAGGTGCTGCGACAGACCTCCGGCCAGCACGTCCCACGGACCGACGCCGAGGTGCGCCTGCAGCCCGAGCCAGATCCCGACACCGAACAACACGAGCCCGACCAGCAGCTTGCCCAGGCGCACGGTCACGCCGACCCCCGGCCGGACACGACGACCGCGACCAGCGTCAGCAGCACCCCGATGAGTGTCGCGAACGTGACGCCGCTGCCGCCGGGCAGCGCCACGTCGAGCCCGACGGCGCCGAGCAACTGACCGGCGGTGATGGCGAGCCCGAGCCGCAGCACGCCGAGCCGGCCGACGACGAGGGCGGCGACAGCGACAAAGACGGCGCCGATCGGACCACCGGCGTAGAGCGCGAGCTCGCCGAGACCGGGCCAATGACCGACGTGCACCCCGAACGCCGCCGCCCGCACCCCGAGCCCGAGTAGCAGGGCTGCCGAGCCGGTGACGAAATTGACCAGGGTGGCGACGCCGGCGTCACCGGTCGCCCGGTGCAGCCGGCCGCTGAGGGCCTGCTGCAAGGCGATGAGCACGCCGGCGACGACGATGAGG
>JAYSQK010000247.1:0-3875 GCA_043721555.1 Frankiales bacterium | reverse complement strand
CTGTCGTCGGCGATCACCAGATCACCCACGTCCAGAGCCCGGTCCACCCCGTCGAGGGTCGTCAACCGCTCCCCCGCCCTGGCCCGGCGTACGACAATTGCGCCACGCAGAGCGCTCTCGTCGAAGGCGTGCAGGGGCTGGCCGAGCTCGAGCATGACGTGGTTGGTGACATCGACGGCGAGCGAGATCGGCCGCATGCCGGCCAGGACCAGCCGCCGCCGCAGCCAGGTCGGCGAAGTGGCGGCCGGGTCGAGCCCGGTGACGACCCGGGCGACATAGCGCTCGCAGCCCTCGTCATCGAGCCGCACCTGCGGGCCGCCGCCGGGCGCCGGCACCTCGAGCATGCCCGGGTCGACCACGGTGAGGTCGAAGGCCGTCGCGGCCTCCCGGGCGACGCCGCGGATCGACAGCGTGTAGCCGCGGTCGGGCGTGACGGCGATGTCGAGCACCTCGTCGCGCAGCTCGAGCAGCAGCGCCACGTCGGTGCCCAGCGGGCTGTCCGGCGACAGCACGAGGATGCCGGGCGAGGCCTCGGCCAGCCCCAACTCGGCCTCGCTGCAGATCATCCCGTCGGAGGTGTGCCCGTAGGTCTGCCGGGTCGCGATCTGGAAGCCGCCCGGGAGCAGCGCCCCGGGCAGCGCAAACGGCACCCGGTCGCCGGGCCCGAAGTTGGTCGCGCCGCAGACCACCTCGTGGACCCGCTCGCCGACATCGACGTGGCAGTAACGGATCGGCTTGTTGTAGCCGGTCAGCTCCTCGACGTCGAGCACCTCGCCGACGACGACGCCCTGGACGTCGTGGCCGACCCGGTGGACCTGCTCGACCTCGAGCCCGGCCCGCAGCAGCGCCGCGGCGAGCGCGTCGGCGCCGGCGGTCAGGCCGGGGACGTGCGTCCGCAGCCAGGACACGGGGACACGCATCTCAGGCCTCCAGCCCGAACGGAAGGGTGAACCGCTGATCGCCCTCGTACAGGTCACGGATGTCGGTGATGCCGTGCCGGAACATCAAGGTGCGGTCCAGGCCCATGCCGAACGCGAACCCGCTGTAACGCTCGGGGTCGACGCCGCAGGCCACGAGCACCGCCGGGTTGACCATGCCGCACCCACCGACCTCGATCCACCCCTCGGTGCCGCAGACCCGGCAGGGCTCACCCGAGCCGCGGCAGTTGAAGCACTGCAGGTCGAGCTCGGCGCTCGGCTCGGTGAACGGGAAGTAGGACGGCCGGAGCCGGGTGTGCAGCCCCTCGCCGAACATCGCGACCGCGTAGGCATCGAGCGTGCCGCGCAGGTGGGCCATCGTGATGCCCTCGTCGACGCAGAGCCCCTCGACCTGGCCGAAGACCGGTGAATGGGTCGCGTCGAGCGCATCGTTGCGAAAGACCCGACCCGGCGCCACCACGTAACACGGGAGACCCCGCGCGAGCAGCGAGCGGATCTGCACCGGCGAGGTCTGGGTCCGCAGCACCACCCCCGAGCCCGGCGGCGCGAGCCACAGAGTGTCCTGCAACTCCCGGGCCGGGTGGTCCGGCGGCACGTTCAGCGCGTCGAAGTTGAACCACTCGTGCTCGACCTCCGGCCCTTCGGCCACCTCCCAACCCATCGCGACGAAGACGTCGGCGATCCGCTCCTGCAACGTCGTCAGCGGATGCCGCGCCCCGACCGGGACGAACCCCGGGAGCACGGTGACATCGACGACCTCGGTGACCAGCACCCGTTCGTCGCGCTCGAGCTCAAGGGCGACCCGCCGCGCGTCGTACGCAGCGGCAAGGGTGTTGCGTACGACGTTGACGCGCTTGCCCGCGTCGGACTTCGCCTGCGGCGGGAGCGCGCCGATCTCCCGGTTGGCGAGCGCGACGTCGGACTTGTCGCCGAGCTGGGTGGTCCTGGCGGCGGCCAGGGCGTCGAGGTCGGCGGCGGCGGCGAACGCGGCGAGGCCAGCGGCCTGGGCCCGCTCGAGCTGGCGGGCGTCGAGCAGCGAGACCTGCACGGGGTCGTAGTCGGGGCCGGGCACGGTGGGGCGCTCCTCGAGTCGGTGGGGACGGCGGGCAGTCTTTCAGAAGGCGCCCGCCGGGCCCGCTACTCCAGGTAGGGCGCGTTGCCGGCGGGCAGCACGAATCGGAACCGGGCACCGCCGGTGGACGCACGGCCGACCTCGACGCTGCCGCCGTGCGCTTCGACCAGACCCTTGACGATGTAGAGGCCGAGTCCGGTGCCGCCGCGCCGGTTGCTGCCCCGCCAGAAGCGGGTGAAGACCCGCGCGGCGGTCTCCTCGGCGATCCCTTCGCCCTCGTCCTCGACCAGCACCTCGGTGCCGTCCCCCCATCGGGCGACGGTCAGTGTGACGGTGCCCTCACCGTGGCGCAGGGCATTCTCGACGAGATTGCCGACGACCTGGTCGAGCTTGTCCGGATCGGCCCAGGTCTCCGGCAGGTCGGCGGCGATCAGCACGACGAACCGCGACTCCGGTTCGCCTTCGGCGACCCGGGCGGCCACCGCCCGGCCGACCGCTGACGGCAGATCGACCACCTGGCGACGCATCTCGAGCCGCCCCGCGTCGATCCGGCTGACGTCGAGCAGCTCGGTGAGCAACCGGGTGACCCGGTCGGCATCGGCGTTGACGGTGGTGAGCATGTGCTTTTTCTGCTCGTCGGTGAAGCGCTCCCATTTGGCCAGCAAGGTGGCGGTGAAGCCCTTGACGCTCGTCAGGGGCGACCGCAATTCGTGGGCGACGGTCGAGACGAGGTCGGCGCGACTGCGCTCGGTGCGCTCCCTCGCCCGGTCGTCGCGCAGCACGACGACCAGGCGTTGCAACCGCCTGGCGTCGTCCCTGACGTAGGCCGCGGTGACGAGCAACTGCCGGCCGCCGCCCAGTTGCAGCCGGCGTTCGGGCTGGCGGGTGCGGCTGGCCAGGCCATCGAAGGGGCGGGTGCAGGACCACCAGTCGCGGCCCTGCTCGTCGGTCAGCGGAAGGACCTCGTGCAGATCACGGCCGATGACGGCGTCGACGGTCGTCGAGAGCATCCGCTCACCGGCCGGGTTGAGCAGCTCCACGACACCGGTCGGGCCGGCGACGACGACCGCATCGGGCAATTCGTCGTAGGCGGCCTTGTCCACGGCGTCGACGCTTCGCACCATGGCCTCCCCGGGTCTCAACCGCGTCACTGTAGAACCCTTCGGGCGCGGGCCGACGCGTAGAGACATACGGCTGCTGCCGACGCGAGGTTCAACGATTCCGCCCGCCCGTACATCGGCACCCGGACCTGGCGGTCTGCGGCGGCCAACACGCCCACCGGCAGCCCGTGCGCCTCGCTGCCGAACACCCACATGGTCGGGGCGGCGAGCACCCCGTCGGCGAGGAGCTCCTCGAGGTCGTCGGCGCCCCCGCCGCTCGTGGCGAGCACCTGCAGACCGCGGTCGCGGGCGAGCGCCAGGACGGCGTCCAGGGGTGCGCCCGACACGATCGGCAGGTGCCACAGGCTGCCCGCGGTGGATCGCACGCACTTGCCGTTGTGCGGGTCGACGCTGTCCCCGGCGAGCACGACGGCGTCCGCCCCGGCGGCGTCGGCGGTGCGGATCACGGTGCCGGCGTTGCCGGGGTCGGCGACCCGGTCCAGGACCGCGACCAGCCTCGGCGAGCCGGCCAGGGCCTGCTCCAGCGGCACGTCGAGCAACTGCGCGACACCGAGCACGCCCTGCGGGGCGACCGTCTCGGCCATCGCCAGCAGAACCGCCGGGCTGACCGTCGTCACCACCGTCCCCGTCGTACCGGCCAATTGGACCAGCTCGTCGTGGCCCGCGGTGACGAACACCTCGAGCAGACCACCGGTGGCGAGCGCTTCGCGGACCGCCTGCGGCCCCTCAACGACGAACCGGCGC
>JAYSQK010000246.1:0-1567 GCA_043721555.1 Frankiales bacterium | reverse complement strand
GAACGCCATGCCATCGCGCTGGCCGCTTCCCTGGCTGGCCACGGCGTCTGCCGTTCGGTGCGCCGCGCCGACGGCCCCGTCCACGGCGCCCGGATCGTGAGGACCCCCTGATGGCCGTCAACCTGATCAACCTGGAGAACGTCACCACCGCGCACGGCTCCAAGCTGCTGCTCGACGGCGTCTCCCTCGGCGTCTCCGAAGGAGATCGCATCGGCGTCGTCGGGCGCAACGGCGGCGGCAAGACGACCCTGCTCAAGACGCTCGTCAAAGCCGAGGAGCCGCACACCGGCCGGGTCACCCACGCCGGTGGGCTGCGGATCGGCGTCCTGACGCAGGACGTCCAGATCGACCCGTCGCTGACCGCCCATCAGGCGGTGCTCGGTGACGCGGCCGAGCACACCTGGGCCGGCGACGCGCGGGTCCGCGAGGTGCTCGACGGCCTGGGCCTGCACACCGTCGGGCTCGACAGCACGGTCGAGACGATGTCCGGTGGCGAGCGCCGGCGGGTCGCGCTCGCCGCGCTGCTCGTCCAGGAATGGGACCTGCTCGTGCTCGACGAGCCGACCAACCACCTCGACGTCGAAGGTGTCGCCTGGCTCGCCGCCCATCTCAAAGGCCGCAGCCCGCAGCAGGCGCACCTGGTCGTCACCCACGACCGGTGGTTTCTGGACGAGGTCAACGAAGCCACCTGGGAGGTCCACGACGGGCAGGTCGACGCCTACGACGGCGGCTACTCCTCCTACGTCCTGGCCCGGGCCGAACGCGACCGGATGGCCGGCGCCACCGAGCAACGCCGGCTGAACCTCGCGCGCAAAGAGCTCGCCTGGCTGCGCCGGGGACCGCCGGCTCGCACGTCCAAGCCACGCTTCCGCATCGATGCGGCCAACGCGCTGATCGCCGACGAGCCGCCCGCCCGCGACGACATCGCCCTGCAGCGCTTCGCCACCGCCCGGCTCGGCAAGACGGTCTACGACCTGGAGGACATCTCCCTGTCGTACGACGGGCGGGTGCTCTACGACGACGTCACCTGGCGGGTCGGTCCGGGCGACCGGGTCGGCATCGTCGGGGTGAACGGCGCCGGCAAGTCGACGCTGCTCAAGATGCTCGTCGGCCAGGTGCACCCGTCGGCCGGGCAGGTCAAGGTCGGCCAGACCGTCAAGGTGGCGTATCTGTCGCAGGAGGTCGCCGAGCTCGACCCGGCCTTGCGCGTGCTCGAGGCGGTCGAGCAGATTTCCCGCCAGGTCGACATCGGCGGCGGCAAGACGATCTCGGCGTCATCGCTGTGCGACCGGTTCGGCTTCATCGGCAACGCGCAATGGACCCGGGTCGGCGACCTGTCCGGTGGCGAGCGCCGCCGCCTCCAGGTGCTGCGCCTGCTGATGGGTGAGCCCAACGTGCTGCTCCTGGACGAGCCGACCAACGACCTCGACATCGACACCCTGAACGCCCTCGAGGACGTGCTCGACGGCTGGCCCGGCACGCTGATCGTGGTCAGCCACGACCGGTACTTCCTCGAACGGGTCACCACGGTCACGACCTCGTTGATGGGCGACGGTTCGGTGGCGGC
>JAYSQK010000245.1:0-3432 GCA_043721555.1 Frankiales bacterium | reverse complement strand
CTGGACGAGCGCGAACCGTGGTCGCTCGCGCCCGGCGACGCGCGCTACGTCGTCCGCGACGGCGGGAGCCTGATCGCCTTCCGGGTCGGCAGCGCCGCGCTCGCCGACGCCGGCGCCCGGCTGGTCGGCGCGCACACCGACTCGCCGACGTTCAAGGTGCGGCCGCGGTCGGACCTGCGCCGGGCCGGTTACCGCCTGGTCGGTGTCGAGCCGTACGGCGGGATGCTGGCGCACACCTGGCTGGACCGGGAGCTCACCGTCGCCGGGCGGGTCGCGGTGCGCGGGGCCGACGGTGAACCGGACCTGCAGCCGGTCGTGCTGCCCGGCGCGCCACTTCGCCTACCGTCGCTGGCGATCCACCTGGACCGCTCGGTCCGCGACGGCCTGGTGCTCGACCCGCAACGCCACCTGGTGCCGTTGTGGAGCGACGAGCTCGGTGACGAACCGGGCCTGTTGGCTGCGCTCGCCGACCTGGTCGGGGTCGACGGCGCCGACATCCTCGGTCACGACCTGGTCCTCAGCGACGCCCAGCCGGCCGCCCGCACCGGAGCCGACGGCGCCTGGGTCGCCGGGCCGCGCCTGGACAACCTCGGCTGCTGCCACAGCGGCACGCTCGCCCTGCTGGCCGCCGCCCCCGGACCACGAACAGCGGTGCTCGTCGCCAACGACCACGAGGAGGTCGGCAGCGGCTCGGCGGAGGGTGCCCGCGGTTCGTTCCTGGCCGACGTCCTGGACCGACTCGTCGCCGCCACCGGCGACACCGATCCGCAGGCGCGGCACCGGGCGGCGGCCCGCTCCCGGCTGGTGTCGGCCGACATGGCGCACGCGGTCCACCCCAACTACGCCGAGCGGCACGAGCCGTCGCACACACCCGCCATGGGCGGCGGTCCGGTGCTCAAGCTGAACGCCAACCAGTCCTACGCGACCGACGCCGGTTCCGGTGGCTGGTTCACCGCGCGGTGCGCCGAGGTCGGCGTCCCGGTGCAGCACTTCGTGACCCGCGCCGATCTGCCCTGCGGCTCGACGATCGGGCCGCTGACCGCGACCCGGCTCGGCATCTCGACCGTCGACGTCGGCGCCCCGATGCTGGCGATGCACTCGTGCCGCGAGCTGGCCTCCGGCCACGACGTACCGCTGATGGTGGCCGCGCTCACCGCCTGCCTGGAGGGCTGAGCCGGTTGCCAACGCGGCCGCGCAGGAGGAGCGTCCGGACGCGGAGGCGCAGATGATCTGGACGACGTTGACCGGCAAGCTCGAGCAGGCCAAGCGGCTGGACCCGGTGGTGAACGGCGTGACCGGGGCCGTCGACGCTGTGCTCCCCCGCGGCGCCGTCAAAGATGCGCTGCACGGCACCTGGCTCGGCCACTCGCTGCACCCGATGCTGGTCGCGCTGCCGATCGGCTTGTGGTCGGGCGCCTCGCTGCTCGACCTCACCGGCGGGCCCGGGTCGCGACGCGCCGCGAAACGGCTCGTCGGTGCGGGGGTGCTCGCGGTCCTGCCGACCGCGGCGTCGGGGCTGGCCGACTGGTCCGAGCTCGGCGATGCCCGCGCCCCCCGCCGGGTCGGCCTCGTGCACGCCCTCGCCAACACCGCCACGACCGTGGCCTACGCCGCGAGTTGGTTGGCCCGCCGCAGGGGCGACCAGGCCCGAGGTCGCAATCTGGCGCTGCTGGGCACCGGCGGGTTGATGGTCAGCGGCTACCTCGGCGGTCATCTGGCCTATGGCCAGGGGGTCGGGGTCAACCGCAACGCGGACGCGTCGCACCAGCCGAAGGAGTGGACCGACGCGTGTGCCGTCGCCGACCTGCAGGGCGGCGCACCGCATCGGGCGCAGGTCGCCGGCCAACCCGTGGTGCTCGTCGAGGCAGCCGGCTCCATCGCCGCGATGGGGGCGACCTGCAGCCACTACGGCGCCCCGCTCGATGAGGGTGCGGTGCGCGACGGCTGCCTCGTCTGCCCCTGGCACGGCAGCGCGTTCCGCCTTCGTGACGGCAGCGTCGCGCACGGCCCGGCCACGGTCCCGCAGGCGTCGTACGACGTCCAGCGGGTCGGCGACCGGATCCAGGTCCGGGTGCGTGGCTGAGCCAGAAGCATTGCCATGCAGGCATGGCGGGTAGAGCATCAAAGGCCCGGGTCAGGAGAGCGCCATGCACGCCGTCGTCGGTGACCGCATCCTCAGTCCAGGTCGCCATGTCGGCGACGCCAACCGGTCCGGCGAGGTGATCGATGTCCGCGGCGCCGACGGCGGCCCACCGTTCGTGGTCCGCTGGGACGACGGGCACGAGGGCGTCGTGTTCCCCGGCGCCGAGACCAAGGTCGAGCACCCGCCGCGTTCGTAAGTCGGCGGAGACGGATGGGAATCGAACCCACCAGGCCGAGATCCTCGACCTCACTGGCTTTGAAGGCCAGGCCCATCACCAGACGAGATACGCCTCCGCGCAGCAACCTACCGGGCGGCTGCTGATGGGCGCGTCGTACGGTCGGGGCATGACGACCTACCGCCTGACGCAGTACGCCAAGGGTGGTGGCTGCGCCTGCAAGATCCCACCCGGTGAGCTCGAGGAGGTCGTCCGTGGCCTGACCGGCGTCGCCTCCCCGGAGTTGCTGGTCGGGCTCGACGACGGCGACGACGCCGCCGTCGTGCTCATCGACGAGCGGACCGCCGTCGTCGCCACCGCCGACTTCTTCACCCCCGTCGTCGACGACGCCTACGACTGGGGGCGGATCGCCGCGGCCAACGCCCTGTCGGACGTCTACGCCATGGGTGGCCGCCCCATCGTCGCCGTCAACCTGGTCGGCTGGCCCCGCGATGTGCTGCCGGTCGCACTGCTGACCGAGGTGCTCCGCGGCGGCTACGACATCGCCCGCGAGGCGGGCTGCCACATCGGTGGCGGTCACTCGATCGACGACCCGGAGCCGAAGTACGGCATGGCAGTCACCGGCATCGCCGACCCGCAGCGGCTCCTGCGTAACGACGCCGCCGCCGCGGGCGTGCCGATCAGCCTCACCAAGCCGCTCGGCCTCGGCGTGCTGAACAACCGGCACAAGGCGACCGGCGAGGTCTTCCCGCAGGCCGTCGCCACGATGGTCGGGCTCAACCGGGCCGCGTCCGAGGCGGCGCTGGCCGCGGGGGTCGTCGCGGCGACCG
Source organism: Frankiales bacterium (assembly GCA_043721555.1). Classification (GTDB taxonomy): domain Bacteria; phylum Actinomycetota; class Actinomycetes; order Mycobacteriales; family SCTD01; genus JAYSQK01. Next base: position 284 of record JAYSQK010000245.1, on the reverse strand, counting down.
ACGTGACCGGCTTCGGGATGCTCGGGCACCTCTACAAGATGGCCCGGGCCAGCGGGGTCACCGCGGTGATCGACGCGGCTGCGGTGCCCTACCTGGACGGCGCCCGCGAGGCGCTGCGGGACGGCTATGTCAGCGGCGGCAGCAGGCGCAACCTGGAGTGGGTCTCCCCGCACCTGGCCAGCGCCCTCGGCCAGGACGAGTTGCTGCTGCTCGCCGATGCGCAGACCAGCGGCGGTTTGCTGGTCGCCGGCGAAATGCCCGGCGCCCCGGTGATCGGCGAGTTC
>JAYSQK010000244.1:0-1791 GCA_043721555.1 Frankiales bacterium | reverse complement strand
GCACTGCGTCGCCCGCGGCTGCCACCGACCACCCTCGCAATGCCAAGCCCACCACGTCATCCACTGGGCCAACGGCGGCCCCACCAACCTCGACAACCTCGTGCTGCTGTGTCACCAACACCACCACCAACTCCACGACCAACAACACCAGCTGGGCTGCACCCACAACCGGACGATGACCCCAGCCGGCTGGCTCGACGCACTCACCGACAACCCGCTGAGCGGAACCGGAGCCGGACGAGCTGCCGGACGGGCTGCCGAACCACCCAGATGACCCCGCCCCACCGGCCCAGCACCCACTGGGCCGCACAGGCATGCCCGGCGCCAAACGAACGCCCCGGACCGGTGCTGGGCAGGTTCTCGCCGTCAGGCGGTGAGGGTTGGCGCCGTGCCTCCGGCCCCCGCCGTCGTGCACGCTGCGGTGCCCCCGGTCGGGGGCGCCGTCCGACACCCCGCCGGCCGGGTCGAGCGCCCAGAGCCCGCGACTGGCCCCAAAGCGAGCGCAGACCGCGCGAGCGTGCGCTGCCAGCGGTAAGGGCCTATTCGCCTGGCTCACGCCTCCTATTTGGACTGCGTTGTCCGTTCTGTAGCCCCGCCTTCCTACGGTCCCGACCAGCCTGCGGCGACGGGCCGCAGCAGCAACTCGGGAGGCCAAGTGGGTACACACTCACGCACCCTGCTCCGCGGCGCCGGCGCTGCCGTCGCGCTCTGTCTCATCGGCGCCGCTAGTGCGCTCGGCGCCAACGCCCCAACCACCGTCGGGCCGCGAGGTGACGGCACCGCCGTCGTGCCGACCGGGCAACGCATCACGCCTGCCGGCCTTCAAACCACGCTCGGCAACTTGCCGCTCGCCGAGGCGCTGTCGCCGGACGGCCGGACGCTGCTCGTCAGCAACGACGGTCAAGGCGTCCAGTCACTACAGGTCATCGACGTGTCGAGCGGCCGCGTCGTACAGACCCTGCCCTCGCCCGCGCCCAGGTCGCTGTTCGTCGGGCTGGCGTTCAGCCCGGATGGGCGGCGGGCCTACGCCAGCGGTGGCGGCGACCAGAAGATCCACCGCTTCGACGTCCAAGGACAGCAGCTCACGGAAGGGCCGGCCGTTGCGCTGCCGACGACCGCGCCAGGTGGCGTAAAGATCACCGCCTTCCCCGCCGGTCTGGCAGTGACGCCGGACGGCGCACGGCTCGTCGTCGCCGACCACCTCGCCGACGCGGTCAGCGTTGTGGACCTGGCCACCGGTGTCTCGCAGACCACCGCCGTCGGGCACGCGCCCCGAACCGTCACGCTGAGCGGCGACGGCCGGACCGCCTGGGTCACCAACCAGGGTGGCGACGCCATCTCGGTCGTCGACGTCAGCGGCCCGGCTCCCCTCGTCACCAGGAGCGTCCGCGTAGGGACGCACCCGGTGGCGGCCGTGCTGGGCCGCCGGGCCAACCGGCTCTACGTCGCCGACGCCGAGAGCGACGAGATCAGCGTGTTGGACGCCACGACCTCACGGCTCGTCGGCACGTGGAGTCTCGCTCCCTACGAAGGGGCCAAGGTCGGTGTCAACCCGAGCGACCTCGCCCTCTCCCGAGACGGGTCGACGCTGTACGTCACCGGCGCGGGAAACAACGACGTCATGGTGCTCGACACGCGGCGGGGCCGGATCAGGGGCGCCATCCCGACAGCCTGGTATCCCAGTGCCGTCACGGTCGCCGGCGACCGCCTCCTGGTCGCGAACGCCAAAGGCCTTGGCTCCGGCCCGAACAACGGGCCCGGCTTCCCCGACCCGACCTCGGCGACCCCGAC
>JAYSQK010000243.1:0-2467 GCA_043721555.1 Frankiales bacterium | reverse complement strand
GCAGTTGTCATGATTGGCCGATGACCATCGATGTACGTCGGGCCGGTGAGCGGGCCAGCACCCGGATCTCCTGGCTCGACTCGTCGCACTCGTTCTCGTTCGGACGGCACTACGACGCGGCGAATACCTCGTTCGGGCTGTTGCTGGTCAACAACGACGACGTCGTCGCCCCCGGCTCGGGGTTCTCGACGCACCCGCACCGTGACATGGAGATCATCACCTGGGTGCTCAGCGGTGAGCTCGTGCACCAGGACTCGCACGGCCACAACGGTCTGATCGTGCCCGGTCTCGCGCAGCGGATGAGCGCCGGCACCGGGATGCTGCACTCGGAGATGAACGCGACCGCCGAGGCCCCGGTGCACTTCGTCCAGATGTGGGTGGTCCCCGACGCCGACAGCGTCGCCCCCAGCTACCAGCAACTCGACATCAACGCGAGCCTCGACCGGGGTGGGCTCGTCCCGGTAGCCAGCGGCCGCGGCCACGACGCGGCGATCTCGATCCGGCAGGAGGGCGCGGCCCTGCTCGCCGCCCGCCTGGCCGACGGCGAGTCGGTCCAGCTGCCGGACGCGGCGTACGTGCATCTGTATGTCGCGGTGGGGACGGTCGAGCTGGACGGCGCCGGACCGCTGGCCGAGGGCGACGCGGTGCGCCTGACGGCGGCCGGCGGGCCGGCGCTGACCGCCGTCGGTGGCCGGGCCGAGGTGCTCGTCTGGGAGATGGACCAGCAGGTCTAGCCGCTGACCCTCACGACGGCACCAGGTCAGACGCGGATCACTTCGAGACCGGTGGCGCCTTGGAGCGGATCGAAGTCGTCGTCCTGGGTGACGACCGGCAGGCCGTTGGCGGCCGCCGTTGCCGCGATCCACAGGTCGTTGACGTTGACGCGCCGACCGGTCTCGGCGAGGTGTACCCGCAGGCGCGCCCACTCGGCCGCGACGTCGGCGTCGATGGTGAGGACTTCGATGTCGGCGGTGGACTCCAGTGTTGCCAGCCGCCGCGCTCGAAGGTCGATGTCGGCGGTGATCAGGACCCCTGCCTGCAGTTCGGCGATCGTGACCGGACAGATCACGCTCTGGTCCGGCAGCAGCTCGGTGCGCATCGCTCGCCCTGACTCCAGGGCGATGAACACGCTCGTATCGAGCAGGCCCCTCGCAGCTGCCGGCGTCATCAGCGAATCGGACCGAGATCGTCCGTGGTCTCGCCTGCCAGCGTCGCCAGGTCCGCTCGAAGCCCGGGGTCGGCCTGGGTGCGGCCCAGGCGTCTGGTGAGTTCGGCCCGTGCGATCGGCCGGCGCCGCTCCGCCCGCACCGGTGTCAACGTGGCGACGGGACGACCACGAGAGGTGATCGTCACCTGCTCACCCATTTCGACTCTCCGCAGCACCTCGGCCGTGCAGTTGCGCAGCTCTCGAGCGGCGATCTCGGCCATGCGACAAACGTAGCACCTATGTAGCAATCATGGCTCTATCCTTGACGAAGCTCCGGGTTGCGCCTCGACGCACCCGCACCCGCACCCGCACCAGGACATGGAGATCATCACCTGGGTGCTCATTGGTGAGCTCGTGCACCAGGACTCGCACGGACAACGGTCGAATCGGGGTGGGTCTCGCACAAGGGATGAGCGTCGGCAGCGGGATGCTGCGCTCGGAGCTGAACGCGACCGCCGAGGCTCCGGTGCACTTCGTGCAGCTGTGGGTGGTCCCGACACCGAGCACGGCGCGCCCAGCTACCAGCAGTTCGACATTGATGGCCTGCCCCAGCGGGGAACAACCCCGTTGGCAGCGTCGCCGCCGCGGACTGGTTGACACCACAACCGCAGGAAACGGGTCATGCACCGAGGGTAGGGCCGGTTACCTGCGGCGGTAGATGTCGGCCCGGTGGTCGATGTTGACGATGGTCGCCACTGCTTCGCCGTCGTTGATGCGGTAGAGCACGCGGAAGTCGCCGCGTCTCGCGGAGTGCAGGCCCGCCAGCTCCAGCGCCATCGCGTGTCCCACGCGCTGAGGGTTATCTGCCAGCCCGCCATAGATGAACTCGACCACGGCCGTCGCGACCTTCTCGGGCAGTTTCGCCAGATCGCGCTGCGCCGGCGCCGACCAGGAGGTGGAGAACTGGTCTTGTCTCAACGAGCGCGCTTGATGAGTGCGAGCGCCTCGTCCTTGGTCAGCTCCTGGACCTTGCCGGCCTCGATGTCGGACTGGCCTTGACGGATACGACGCATGAGCTTGGGGTCGGACAGCACCGACAGGGTCTCCTCGAGTCCCTCGAGGTCTTCGATGTTGAGGATGACGGCAGCGGGGCGTCCGTGCTTGGTGACGATCACACGACCATGCTCGCGCTCGAGGCGCTCCACGACTTCCGACAGGCGGTTCTTTACGTCGGCCAGCGGCAGGTGCTCGGCAGCAGAGGTCATAGCCATAACTCTAGCCACAACTGTGAAGCCGTCAACTGTGAGTAGCGACGCTTCT
>JAYSQK010000242.1:0-1671 GCA_043721555.1 Frankiales bacterium | reverse complement strand
TCGACCCAGATCGCCCGGGTCTCCGACCGGGTCACCAGCTCGCGGACCGGGAACGGCTCCAGCAGCAGCCGGAGCGCCGGGTCGGTCGCGACGGCCATCCGTTCAGTGGGGGTCAGCGCCTCGTCGCGCAACGCGGTGACCACCTCCTGAACCCGGAGCCGCAGCTCACGCGGCACCCCCTTGGCGGCCCGTTCGAACAGCAGCGCGCCCTCCTCGAGCATCAGCTCGACGTCGACGCCGGCCTCGACCTTCAGCGGCGCGTCGTGCCACCAGGTGCCGAGCGGATCGCCCCATCCCTCGACCACGAAGGTCCAGCGGCCCTCGCAGTCCGGGACGACCGGGACCGACCACACGTCGTTGTCGCCGGGCAGCATCCGCAGCGGTGTCGCCTTGGCGCCGTCCGGGCGCTTGAGCACGACGTTGGCGCCGACCGCGTCGTGGCCCTCGCGGAAGACCACGGCCGACACCGGCACCCGCTGACCGATGACGGCCCGCGCGGGTGAACGACCGGACGAAACGGCCGGCCGGACGTCTGTGACCACGATTCTGCCCACCATCGTGCCGACCGTACCCACGCCGGCGGGCCGTGAACGCCGGGGGTCCACTCCCGCGGGCGCCGGGGACTAGGTTCTGCGTCGTGAGAGCTCTCCGCAGGTTCACCGTCCGCCTGGCCCTCCCGGCCCCGCTCGCGCCGTTGGCGGAGCTGGTCATGAACCTGCGGTGGTCGTGGCACCCGGCGTCGCTGGACCTGTTCGCCTCGGTCGACCCGGTGACCTGGCACGAGGTCAACCAGGACCCGGTGCGGTTGCTCGGCGAGGTCGCCCCCGAGCGGCTTGCCGAACTGGCCACCGACGCGGCCTTCCTCGCCAGGTTGCGGGACGCACACGCCGACCTGCAGGCGTATCTCACCGAGCCCAAGTGGTACCAGTCGCTGCAGGACGCACCGGCCTCGATCGGCTATTTCTCACCGGAGTTCGGCATCACCGAGGTACTGCCGCAGTACTCCGGCGGCCTCGGCATCCTGGCCGGCGACCATCTCAAGGCAGCGTCCGACCTCGGCGTGCCGATCCTGGGCGTCGGCCTGCTCTACCGGGCCGGCTACTTCAAGCAGAGCCTCAATCTCGAGGGCTGGCAGCAGGAGCGCTATCCGCCGCTGGACCCGCACGGCCTGCCGCTGACCCTGCTCACCGGCAGCGACGGGACCCCGCTCAAGATCGCCGTCGGGCTGCCCGAGGGGCGGACGCTCGCCGCGCAGGTCTGGAAGGCCCAGGTCGGCCGGGTCCCACTGCTGCTGCTGGACAGCGACATCGAGGACAACGCGCCCGCCGAGCGCCAGGTCACCGACCGGCTCTACGGCGGCGGGTCGGACCACCGACTGCACCAGGAGATGCTGCTGGGGATCGGCGGCGTCCGGGCCATCCGGGCCTACACCGCCCTGACCGGCGACCCGGCGCCGGAGGTGTTCCACACCAACGAGGGGCACGCCGGGTTCCTCGGCCTGGAGCGGATCCGCGAGCTCGTCGGTCAGGGCCTGTCCTACGACGAGGCCCGCGAGGCCGTCCGCGCCGGCACGGTCTTCACCACCCACACCCCGGTGCCGGCGGGCATCGACCGCTTCCCGCGCGAGTTGGTGGCGCGCTACTTCGCCGACTTCGGCGGCCTGCCGGTGGA
>JAYSQK010000241.1:0-4287 GCA_043721555.1 Frankiales bacterium | reverse complement strand
AGATAGAGCTCGGTCCCGTCGTACAAGGCGTCGACATCGATTTCGACGGCGTCTTCGAGGAAGCGGTCGACGAGCACCGGGGCATCGGGGCCGATCAGGGTGGACCGCGAGACATAGTCGATGAGCATCTCGTCGCTGTAGACGATCTCCATGCCGCGCCCGCCGAGGACGTAGGACGGCCGCACCAGCACTGGATAACCCACCACATCGGCAATGGCCCGGGCTTCGTCGTACGACGTGGCGGTGCCGTGTTTGGGGGCGGGCAGGCCGGCCGCCGCGAGCACCGCTCCGAAGGCCCCGCGCTCCTCGGCCAGATGGATCGCCTCGGGGGTCGTGCCGACGATGGGCACCCCGCAGTCCTTGAGCTCCTGGGCGAGGCGCAGTGGGGTCTGGCCACCGAGCTGGACGACGACGCCGACGAGCTCGCCGCCGCCGGCGCGGGCCGATTCGGTCTCCGCCGCGACGACCTCGAGGACGTCCTCGACCGTGAGAGGCTCGAAGTAGAGCCGGTCGCTCGTGTCGTAGTCGGTGGACACCGTCTCGGGATTGCAGTTGACCATCACGGTCTCGAAACCGGCATCGTGCAAGGCAAAGGAGGCGTGCACGCAGGCGTAATCGAACTCGATGCCCTGGCCGATCCGATTGGGACCACTGCCGAGGATGAGCACCTTGCGCTTGCCGGACGGCGCCACCTCGGTCTCGTCGTCGTACGACGAGTAGTGGTAGGGCGTCTCAGCGGCGAACTCGGCCGCGCAGGTGTCGACGGTCTTGTAGACCGGTCGCACCCCCAGCTCGTGCCGCAAGGCCCGCACCTGCTGCTCGCTGATGCCACGCACCGCGGCGATCTGCTGGTCACTGCAGCCCATCCGCTTCGCCTTGCGTAGCAGGGGTTCTGACAGTTCGCCGGTCTGCAGCGACCGTCGCAGCTCGACGAGCTGCAGCAGCTGGTCGACGAACCACGGATCGATCCCGGTCGCCTCGACGACCTGCTCCGGGGTGGCGCCGAGGCGAAGGGCCCGCTCGACGGTGTGCAGCCGGCCGTCGTGCGGGGTGCGGGCCAGCTCCAGCGCGTCCTGCGCGCTGCCCGGCGGATCGGCGGTGACCCAGAAGCCGCTCGGTGACTGCTCCAGGGACCGCATCGCCTTCTGCAGCGCCTCGACGAAGGACCGGCCGATGGCCATCGCCTCGCCGACGCTCTTCATCGTGGTGGTCAGCTCGTGGTCGGCGCCGGGGAATTTCTCGAACGCGAACCGCGGGATCTTCACCACGACGTAGTCGAGACTCGGTTCGAAGGCGGACGGTGTCTCGCGGGTGATGTCGTTGGGGATCTCGTCGAGGGTGTAACCGATCGCGAGTTTGGCAGCAATCTTGGCGATCGGGAAGCCGGTCGCCTTGGACGCCAGCGCGCTGGACCGGGAGACCCGGGGGTTCATCTCGATCACCACGATGCGTCCGGTTGCGGGCTCGACGGCGAACTGGATGTTGCAGCCACCGGTGTCGACGCCGACGGCGCGGATCACGTCGATCGCGATGTCGCGCATCCGCTGGTATTCGCGGTCGGTGAGCGTCATCGCCGGTGCGACCGTCACCGAATCGCCGGTGTGCACGCCCATCGGGTCGAGGTTCTCGATCGAGCAGATGACGACGACATTGTCGTGCCGGTCCCTCATCAGCTCGAGTTCGTACTCCTTCCAGCCGAGGATCGACTCCTCGAGCAGCACCTCGCTGGTGGGGCTCGCGTGCAGCCCTCCCCCGGCGATCCGGCGCAGTCCGGGCTCGTCGTGCGCGATCCCGGAACCGCTGCCGCCCATCGTGAACGACGGCCGGACGACGACGGGGTAGCCGAGCTCGGCGGTGGCGGCGAGCACCTCGTCCATCGTGTGGCAGACCGCGCTTCTCGCGCTCTCCGCGCCGATCTCGGCCACGATGGCCTTGAATTTCTGCCGATCCTCCCCTTTCTGGATCGCCTCGACGTCAGCGCCGATCAGCTCGACGTCGTAGCGCTCGAGCACCCCCGCGTCGTGCAGCGCGATGGCGGCATTCAGAGCGGTCTGCCCACCGAGGGTCGCGAGCAGCGCGTCCGGCCGCTCCCTGGCGATGATCTTCTCGACGTACTCGGCGGTGATCGGCTCGATGTAGGTCGCGTCGGCGAACTCCGGGTCCGTCATGATCGTCGCCGGGTTGGAGTTGATCAGGGTGACCCGCAGCCCCTCGGCCCGCAGCACCCGGCAGGCCTGCGTGCCGGAGTAGTCGAACTCCGCGGCCTGCCCGATCAGGATCGGCCCCGAACCGATGACCAGGACGTGCTTGAGATCCTCGCGGCGAGGCATGTCAGGCCTCCATGAGCTCGGCGAAGCGCCGGAACAGCCCGTTGGCGTCATGCGGTCCGGGCGCCGCCTCGGGGTGGTATTGCACCGAGAACGCCCGCGCCTGCAGGCAACTGAGCCCTTCGACGACCTCGTCGTTGAGGTCGACATGGCTCACCTGCACCGGGCCGTAGGCCGTGTCGGTCGGCCCGTCAAGCCGTGCCTCGACGGCGAACCCGTGGTTGTGGCTGGTGATGTGCACCCGGCCGGTCGTGCGGTCCTGGACCGGCTGGTTCACCCCCCGGTGGCCGTAGCGCAACTTGTAGGTCCCGAGGCCGAGCGCCCGGCCGAGCACCTGGTGGCCGAAGCAGATGCCGAAGACCGGCACGCCGGCGTCGAGCACCCCGCGGACCGCGTCGACCGCATAGTCGGCGGTGGCCGGATCGCCTGGCCCGTTGGAGAAGAAGACGCCGTCCGGGGCAACGGCGAGCAGGTCGGCGGCGGTCGACGTCGCCGGCAGGACATGCACGTCGCAACCGGCCTGGGCCAGGTGCCAGGGGGTCCGCCGCTTGATGCCGAGATCCATTGCGGCGACGGTGAACCGCCGCACACCGACCGCCGGCACGACGTACGCCGTGGCAGTGGTGACCTCGCGGGCGAGATCGCTGCCCACCATGCCGGGGCTCGCGAGGACCCGACCCTGCACCTCGTCGACGTCGGCACCGGTGCTGTTGATCCCGACCCGCATCGCGCCGCGCTCACGCAGATGACGGGTCAGGGCGCGGGTGTCGATGCCGCTGATGCCGACGACGCCCTGCGCCTCGAGCTCGGCCGGCAGCGACCGCTTCGACCGCCAGTTGCTGGCCACCCGGGACGGGTCGCGGACGACGTAGCCGCTGACCCAGATCCGGTCGGATTCGGCGTCCTCGTCGTTGACGCCGGTGTTGCCGATCTGCGGGGCCGTCATCACGACGACCTGCCGGTGGTAGCTGGGATCGGTGAGCGTCTCCTGGTAGCCGGTCATCCCGGTGTTGAAGACCGCCTCCCCGAAGGTCTCGCCGACCGCGCCGTAGGCCTCACCGCGAAAGCTCCGGCCGTCCTCGAGGACCAGCACGGCGGGGGTCACGGGGTCACCACCGGGAGCTGGGAGGAGATCGCGGCCGCAAGCCGATCGTGCGCGGCGTGGTCGGTGGCCCGGAAACCGCTCGTCAGCACGCGCGCGCCGAGCCGCCAGGTGATGGCGAGCATGCCGCCGCTGACGACCTTGCCGGCCAGCGCGACATCGATCGCGGCGGACTCCACAGCGTCGTAGGGGATGAACAACTCGGGCAGGCCCTCGCGGTTGATGTGCACGCCGTCGGTTGCGAGCAGCAGGTCGGCGGTGGCCCGGTCGGACAGGTGGTGCACCGCGACCCGGTCCATCCAGTCGCCGGTGAAGGTCGTCCCGACGAACAACCCGGCGGTCGCTGCCACGACGACCGGTGCGTCGCCGACCGGCTGCGGCGGCGGCGGGAGGTCGCCCTGGCGACGCTGCCGGCCCCGCCATCCCTTCAGCATCAGCAGCGAGAAGCCAGTAGCGAACACCAGCGTGCCCACGGTCAACAGGACGCGGAGGAGCATCAGGCCGGCTTGCCGTCGAGGACTGTCGGCCGCCCTCGCAGGAAGGTCGCGCGCACCCGCGCGGGCAGCTGCCGGCCGGCGAAGGGCGTGTTGCGACTGCGGCTCGCTGTCTGGGCCGGGTCGACCGTCCAGCTCGCACCGGGATCGACGAGCACCAGGTTTGCCGGCTCACCGACCGCGATCGGCCGGCCATGACCCTCCAGACGCCCGATGCGGGCGGGGGTCTCGCTCATCCGCGCGGCAAGCTGGCGCCAGCTCAGCCGGCCCGGCTCGACCATCGTCTGCACCACGACCGACAGCGCAGTCTCCAGGCCGGTCATGCCGGGCGAGGCCGCCCCCCACTCGGTTTCCTTGTCCTCCA
>JAYSQK010000240.1:0-1835 GCA_043721555.1 Frankiales bacterium | reverse complement strand
GCGACACCCGCTCGGATGAAGAACGACCCGGCCCAGGCCGCCGTGGACAGCACGCACGCCCGGCGCAGGGCCGGCAGCTCGCGCCAGGCCGCGTAGCGCGGGTCGAAGGCGGCCAGGGCGAGGGCGACCGCGGGACGACGGACGAGCAGTGAGATCACGAAGGCGACGCCGCTGCCCGCGGTGAGCAGGATCCCGGGCAGGAAGAAGCCTTTGCCGGTACCGGTGCTGCGGGCGATGAGCACGGCGAGCAGCAAGCCGAAGAAGCCACTGCCGGCCTGCTGGAGGGACTCACCCCGGGTCTTGCGCAGTACCACCACGACCAGCCCGGCGGCGACCGCGGCGGCGATGGCTGCATTGAGGCTCGCGAACAGCCGGACGACGACGAAGACGGTGGCCGGCAGCGAACTGTCGAAGAGCCCCTTGACCCCACCGAAGGCCTCGACCAGCGTGCCGGCCGACACCTCCTTGCGGGCCGGCTCAGGCACCGGTGGGACGCAGCTCGTAGGAGGGGTTGTAGAGGGTCGGGCGACCGTCCCGTCGGGTGAGCCGGCCGTGTGCCACGAGCGCCCGGCCCGGGTCGATGCCGCGAATCCGGCGCCGGCCGAGCCAGACGAGGGTGACGGTGCCGGACCCGTCGTACAACTCGGCCTCCAGGGTCGGGACGCCGGCCAGTGGTCTCAGCATGACCGCCCGCAGGGTGCCGGCGATCCGGACGGGCGCGCCCACCGAGCACATCGCGACCGCTGTCGCACCCGCGGAGGCGACCTCGGTCTGCAGCGAGGCGCTCTCCAGCACGTCGGTGTCGGCGGTGAGCCGGGTCAGCGCCCGCTTGAAGCGGCCGGGCTGCCTGTCGTCCATCGACTGAGCGTAGACCGCGGTCCGGGTGACGGTCAGCGAGTCTCGGTGATCTCCGGGCCGCGTTCGGGCAGCTCCAGCCCGTTCGGGTCACCGGGCTCCGGGATCTGGACCTCCTTGGGGAGCACCAGCGTGAGCGGATCGCGGACCGCCATCGGATCGCTGCCCCGGACGACGACGACGTCGCGCAGGGCCGCCTCGACCGGACCGGCCTGGTCGGGGTCGACCGCAGCCGGGCCGGTGACCAGGCCCCGCAGGAACCACCGCGGCCCGTCGACGCCCAGGAAGCGCGCCGGGGCGATGACGACGCCCCCGCCCTCGATCTCGGTCGGGACGCCGGCCTGCAGCTCGGTGCCGAACGGACCCTCGGCCTCTTCGGCGTGCCCCCCGCCCTCGCGCAGCGCGTCCCGGATCTCGGTCCGGACCTCGTCCCAGATGCCGGCGCTGCGGGGCGCCGCGAAGGCGTTGAGCTGCAGCGCGGACTCACCGAACACCAGTGTCGCGGCAACGACCTCGCCCTCGGGGCTCACATCGACCCGAACCTCGGCGTGCTCGGGCATCGGGATGTGCAGCCCACCGAGCTCGATCCGGGGCCGCTCCGGGTCCTGCGGTGCGTCGGCGAGATCCCAGGGCCCGCGCGGCCGGTTGGGCGCCTCGATCCGGGCCTGCTGCAGTTGCTGGGTCTCGAGCTCGGCGAGCAGCATGGCGTCCTCCGCCGCACGGTCGGTCGGGTCCAGGTCGTCCTCGAACGACTCCGGGTCGACCTCGCTTGCCTCGCCGTCCTTCTTACGCCGACCGAACACCTCACGCACCTCCCGCTGAGTGGCCCCCTGTGGACCCGTGCCCGCCCGTGCCACGCTCGGACGCCGGCAGCTCGCCCGTTTCGCGCCACTGCACCTGCTCGACCTGCTGCACCACCAGCTGGGCGATCCGGTCCAGCCGGCGCAGCCGGACCGTCGCGCGCGGGTCGTGGTTGACCA
>JAYSQK010000239.1:0-2577 GCA_043721555.1 Frankiales bacterium | reverse complement strand
GCCACCGGCGACCCGGGGGCCGGCGGCGCCCTCGTAGATGATCCCGCCGCGGTCCGCGGCGACGGCGGTGACGTTGGGGACTGCGCCCGTCGCGACTGCCTGCTGCAGCACGCCGTCGAGTTTGCTGGTGTTCATGTGTTGCTCCCGGGTCAGTGGAAAGCCGCTCGATATGGGCGGCCGCGCCGCACTGTGACACCCGTCACAGCGGTGGCTGCGGCAACCCTCCTACGATTCCGGCCCTGAGGCAAGATCGCGCCGGTGCGGTCAGCACCCGGCGCAGGACGACCGGGTCGGCGGCCAGCAGGAGCCCGTCGGTGACCAGCAGGCAGGTCAGCGCGAAGAACAGCGCTTCCTCGATGGGCAGCCCGAGAAGGGCGAGGCCGGTCGAGCTGCCGGGGGCGATGGTCCACACGTCTGCCGCCAGGGCGAGCCGGTCCGCGGCGCAGAGCCACAGGGCGGTGGGGACGACGGTTCGCAGCCGGACCCGACGCCGGGCGGCGAGGACGTCCCCGGCCACCAGTTGTTGCAGGGCGAGCGGCGGGGCGACCCAGACCAGCAGAAGTCCGAGATAGCGCAGCTGACCGCCAAGCAGCAGGAGCAGCAGTCCGGTCGCCGCAACGGCCGCCCAGGCAAGCGCCCCGCGTCGGCGGTGGGCGACGTCCAGGGGGGCAACTGAGGGCACTGGGAGGGCGCCGCTGCGGAGCGCCCACGCGCCCACGAGCAGGACCTCGAGGACGACGAAGGCGTACTCCTCCAGCGGGATCGCGCCGATCCGGGCGACGACCTGGGCCGGGTCGTAGCTCCAGACGCCGGTGCGCACCAGATGGTCATCCCACGGTGCGGTCCACAGCAGCGCCAGGCTCGACAGGGCCACGGTGGGAGCCAGCAGCACCCGCCGACCGCCTGCGCCGCGCAGCAGCAGCGCCGCCGGCAACGCGACGGCCAGAAGGTCGAACAGCGCGTAGTTCACGAATGCTCCCAGCCTGCTCGGGTGGTGCCGGTCAGGGGCGGCGCGATGTCGCAACCGCCCCCGACCGGAGCGTGGTACCGGGCGGGGGCGAACCGGGGAGCTAGGCCCGCACGCTGGAGCGGTCGGCGACCAGATCGCCCATCTCGTGGTCCTCGGCAAAGCTTGGGTCATCGGCTTCGCTCTTGAACCGGGCGATCTTGAAGATGACCAGGCCGAAGGCGGCCTTGGCGAGGATGTCGGCAATCGAGTAGCCGGCCTGTCGGGCCACGAAGCCACCGGCGCCATCGAAGCCGAAGACCGGGAACAGGTAGGCGACCGGGTAGACGCCCCAGAGGCCGACCAGCATGATCCGCAGCTTGCTGACGGTGCCCCGGACCTCGGCGGGCTGGCGGTCGAGTGACTTGCTGAGCTCGACGAACAACACGTAGAGCAGGTAGAGGAACGGGATCGTCGACAGCGTGCCCCACAGCAGCCGGGTGCCGGTGTCGCCGGAGACTTCACCTGGGTAGCCGAGCGCGATCATCAGGCCCGAGGCGATGACGAGCTTGGTGAGCAGTGGCTTGGCGACCGCGCGGGCGAGCGCCAGCACGGCGATCGTCTCGACGAGCAGCAAGGGCACGGTGAGGAACCAGTCGACGTAGCGGTAGGCCTCGTTGAACTCGATATTGGTGAGCTTGAACGGTCCGGATCCACCCTGGGAGGTGGTCTTGTAGGACTCCTTGAAATTCTGGAAGATGCGTACGTAGTGGTAGGTCGCGATGAAGCACACCATCGCGCTAACGACCAGGGCGTTGCGGTAGCGGGCCACGACCCGTCGTTGCGACAGGACAAGGAACAGCCCGGTGAAGGCCAGGCTGGCAATGGCGAGCGAGAACAGGTTGTAAACGGCGTCAAACTGCCCAGAACTGAGTTCTGGGACCTTGACAGAAGCAGCGAGCAACACGTCTTGCTCCTCACGGTTGCACCGGCGAGATGCCGGCGCGTCGGCTGGTCGGCGGGTGCCGGCGGGGGGCGTCGGTCCCGGTCCCGGAGCGGTGTGGCCGCGGTGCTTGTCCGTGGTCTCCGGCGGGGCACGGAGATCTTGATGGCCTTGCCCAGGGTGCGCAACTCGAACATGCCATGGCGCGATGTGCGGCTGGCTGCCATCCTGATGACATGGCCCGACTGGCCCCCGCTGAGCGAACTCGCGACACGTCTTTGCCGTCCTGGAGCCCCGCGCCGGCAGCCCGGCGTACGACGCGACTCTCGGTCGGCCTGGTCGCCGTTGCCGCGACCGCCGGGGCCCTCGCGCCCGCCGCCGCCTCCGCCGCCGGCCCGGCGCTGCTGGTCGCTGCCGGTCTCCTGGGGTTGCCGCACGGCGCGGTCGACCACCTCGCCCTCGGCTGGGTCCGTGGCCGGTCCGGCGCGGCCCGCCCCGGTGTCCTGCTCGCCTACGCCGCAGCGGCGGTTGCCGCAGCCGTGGCCGCCCTGGCCGCGCCGCTGCCCGCCGTGGTCATGCTGCTGGCGCTGTCGGTCGCGCATTTCGCCGAGGGCGAGGCCGCCTTCGACCGGTTGCGCGGGGGAGCCGGGCTCGTCCTGCCGGCGGCCGCGCTCGGCACCGCGGTGGT
>JAYSQK010000238.1:0-6588 GCA_043721555.1 Frankiales bacterium | reverse complement strand
TGTTGCCCGGCGGCGGCGGCCTGCGCGGTCAGGGTCGCGCGGAACGGCGTACCGGTCTCCCAGGTCTGCATGGCGGCCTGCTGCACGAAGGCGTAGGCGTCCTCGCGGGACAGGCCGGTCTCGACGAGCTCCAGCAGGACGGTGGAGGTGTAGATCAGACCGCCGGAGCTCTCCAGGTTGGCCCGCATCCGGTCGGCGTCGACGACGAGCCCGGTGACCAGCCGGGTGGTGAGATGCAGCAGGTAGTCGGTCGCGATCGAGGCGTCCGGGAGGGCGACCCGCTCGGTGGAGCTGTGCGAGATGTCGCGCTCGTGCCACAGCGGGATGCCCTCCATGACCGGGACGACCTGCGCGCGGACGATCCGGGCCATGCCGGCGATCCGCTCGCTGGCGATCGGGTTCTTCTTGTGCGGCATCGCGCTCGAGCCCTTCTGGCCCTTGCCGAACGGCTCCGACAACTCGCGGACCTCGGTGCGCTGGCCGTGCCGGACCTCCAGGGCGAACGCCTCGCAGACCGTCGCGATGATCGCCAGCGCCGACACCCACTCGCTGATGCCGTCGCGGATGACCACCTGGGTCGCGGCCGGGGCGGAGGTCAGCCCGAGTCGGGTCGCGACCGCAGCCTCCACGTCGGGCGAGATGTTGCTGTAGGTGCCGACCGCCCCGCTGATCTTTGCGACCGCGACCGCTTCACGGGCCCGCCGCAGCCGGTCGCGGGAACGGGCCATCGCGAACGCGAGGTCGGCCACCCGGTGGCCGAACGTCGTGGGTTCGGCGTGGATCCCGTGGGTGCGACCGACCCGCACGGTGTCTTTATGGGCCAGACCGAGATCACGGAGCGCGCCGACGAGTAGATCGGCTTTGGCCAGCAGGATGTCGGTCGCCTCGACCAGCTGCAGGGCCAGTGCGGTGTCGAGCAGATCGCTGCTGGTCATGCCGAAGTGGACGTAGGCGGCTGCCTCGCGGGGCGTCGTGTTGTCGGCCCACGCCGACAGGAAGGCGATGACGTCGTGCTGGGTGACGGCCTCGATCTCGGCCACCGCCTCGGGGGTCGGTGGCGCCGCGGCCCGCACCGGCTCCACCGCCGAGCTCGGCACGGTCCCGGCATCGGCGTGCACCTCGACGACGAGGGTCTCGACCTGGCACCACAACTCGTACTTGTGGGCCTCGCTCCAGACCCGGCCCATCTCGGGCAGGGTGTAGCGCTCGATCACGACGGGCTCCTCGGGGTGGGGTCGCCCAGGCTAGCGAGCAGCGGCCTTCTCGAAGTCGTCCTTGAACCGCCACAGTCGCTTGCGCAGCACCGGGTCACCGACCGCGAGCACCTGCACGGCGAGCACCGCGGCGTTCATCGTGTTGTCGATGCCGACCGCCGCCACCGGCACGCCCTGCGGGAGCTGGGTCAGCCCGAGCAGCGCATCGCGCCCGTCGATCGCGCCGGCCGACAGCGGCACGCCGATGACCGGCAAGGTGACGTGCGCCGCGACGATGCCGGCGAGCGCGGCCGCCCCTGCCGAGCCGGCGATGACGACCTCGATGCCGCGCGGTTCGAGCTCGCCCATCCACACGGCGAGGGCCCGGGGCGAGCGGTGCGGCGACATGCAGCACTCGTCGTACGTCACGCCGAATCGCTCCAGCAGCGCGCCGGCCTGGGCCATCAGGTCGTGCTCGGCCGGGCTGCTGTAGATGATGGCGACGCGCGGGCTGCGTTCGTCGCCGTCGAGGGGCTGCGTCACCGCGTCACTCCTGTCGTTCGGGGACGACGATCTCACCACGGGCCGCGCCAGCGCCGATGTCGCGCCGCCAGAAGCCGCCGCGCAACCGCACCGCACCGACTCCTGCGTACGCCGCGGCGCGGGCCGCGCCGAGGTCCGCGCCGACCCCGGTGACCGACAGCACCCGGCCGCCGCAGGAGACCGCCGGCTCGCCGCGGGTGCCGGCATGCAGCACGTGGACCTGCTCGGGTAGCGCGTCGACCTCGACCACGTCGCCGAGCACCGGCGCGCCGGGGTAGCCCTGCGCCGCGACGACCACCGTCACCGCGGCGCCGTCCCGCCACCGCGGCCGGCCGGCCGCTGCGAGCTCCCCCACGGCGGCCGCCCAGAGCAGCTCGGCGAGTGAGCTGTCGAGCAGTGCCAGCACCGCTTGCGTCTCGGGATCGCCGAAACGACAGTTGAACTCGACCACCTGCGGCCCGCGGCTGGTCATCGCGAGGCCGGCGTAGAGCAGCCCGACAAACGGCGTCCCCCGACGGGCCATCTCGGCGACGACCGGTTCGAGCACCGTCATCGTGATCTGTTCGACCGAACCCGCGGGCAGCCACGGCAGCGGCGCGTAGGCGCCCATCCCGCCGGTGTTCGGCCCCGTGTCGCCGTCGCCGACCCGCTTGGCGTCCTGGGCCGGCAGCAGCGGCAGCACCGTGCTGCCGTCGGTCACCGCGAAGAGCGACACCTCCGGCCCGTCCAGGAAGTCCTCGACCACGACGCGGGATCCGCTGACCTGCATGGCATCTCGCGCAAAGGCCTCAGCCTCGGCCAGGTCCCCGCTGACCAGGACGCCCTTGCCGGCAGCCAGCCCGTCGGCCTTCACGACGTACGGCGGGACACGGGCGGTCAGTGCGGCCGTTGCCTGCGCACCGGTGGTGCAGGTGTCCGACGCCGCGGTGGGCACGCCGGCGGCGGCCATCACCTGCTTGGCGAAGCTCTTGCTGCCCTCGAGCTGGGCGGCCGCGGCCGACGGCCCGAAGCAGGCGATGCCGGCCGCCCGCACCGCGTCAGCGGCCCCGGCGACGAGCGGCCCCTCCGGGCCCACGACGACGAGGTCGACCGCCTCGGCGACGGCGAGCGCCGCCACGGCCGCCGGGTCAAGCGGATCGAGCTCCCGGCTCGGGGCGAGGGCGCGGGTGCCGGCGTTGCCGGGGGCGCAGACCAGCGCGCTGACGAGCGGGTCCCGCGACAGCGCGAGCAGCAGCGCGTGCTCCCGGGCGCCACCGCCGACGACGAGGATCTTCACGGCAGCAAGGGCCGCAGCTGCAGGGTCTGCTCGCGATCCGGGCCGACCCCGATCGAGCTGAAGGGCGCGCCGCTCATCTGCTCGAGCGCCCGGACGTAGCGTTGGGCGTTGACCGGCAGGTCATCGAAGGTGCGGGCGGCGGACAGATCCTCGGTCCAGCCGTCGAACAGCTCATAGACCGGCTTGGCGTGGTGGAACTCGGTCTGCGTCATCGGCATCTCGGCCAGCCGCCGGCCGTCGACCTGATACGCCACGCAGACCGGGATCTGTTCCCAGCCGGTGAGCACGTCGAGCTTGGTGAGCACGAAATCGGTGACGCCGTTGACCCGCGCGGCGTAGCGGGCGATCACCGCGTCGTACCAGCCGCAGCGCCGCGGGCGCCCGGTCGTGGTGCCGTACTCGTGACCCACCGAACGCAGCCGTTCGCCGTCGTCGTCGGTCAACTCGGTCGGGAACGGCCCTTCGCCGACCCGGGTCGTGTAGGCCTTGATGACGGCGATGACCTTGTCGATCCGGGTCGGCGGGATGCCGGAGCCGGTGCAGGCTCCACCGGCGGTGGCGGAGGACGACGTCACGAACGGATAGGTGCCGTGATCGACGTCGAGCAGGGTGGCCTGGCCGCCTTCGAGCAGCACGGTGCGGCCCTCGTCGAGCGCGTTGCTGAGCAGCAGCGAGGTATCGGCCACCATCGGGCGCAGCCGGTCGACGTAGGCCAGCAGCTCTTCCACGACCGCGTCGACGGTGACCGCCTTGCGGTTGTAGACCTTGACCAGCACCTGGTTCTTCATCTGCAGGGCGCCCTCGACTTTGGCCCGCAGGATCTTCTCGTCGAACAGGTCCTGCACCCGGATCCCGATCCGGTTCATCTTGTCGGCGTACGTCGGGCCGATGCCGCGCCCCGTCGTACCGATCCTGCGGTTGCCGAGGAAGCGCTCCGCGACGCGGTCGAGCGTGCGGTTGTAGGAGGCGATCAGGTGGGCGTCGGCGCTGACGACCAGCCGGGAGGTGTCGACACCTCGGGCCGACAGGCCGTCGATCTCCTCGAACAGCACCGACAGGTCGATGACGACACCGTTGCCGATGACCGGGGTGCAGCCGGGGGACAGGATGCCGCTGGGCAGCAGGTGCAGCGCGTAGGTCTCGTCGCCGACGACGACGGTGTG
The DNA here is from genome assembly GCA_043721555.1 of Frankiales bacterium. GTDB lineage: Bacteria > Actinomycetota > Actinomycetes > Mycobacteriales > SCTD01 > JAYSQK01. The sequence continues at coordinate 2,413 of JAYSQK010000238.1, read as the reverse complement.
CCCGGCGTTGTTGCCGCCGTTGAATTTGACCACGTAGTCGACCAGCCCGCCGAGCTGGTCGGTGGCCTTGCCCTTGCCTTCGTCGCCCCACTGGGCGCCGATCAGGACGAGTGCGGGCATGCTGGCGCTCCCTGGGCGTGCGGAAGGCCCCCCGCGAGCGCGAGAGGCCTCTTGCGCCCGGAGTCTAGCCACCGGCGTGGGGCTGCGACGTACGCTCGGCTGCATGGCCAAGCTCCCCGGGATCGACAGCCTCGTCGGTGGGGTGTTCTCGGTGCTGCAGTCGCAGACCGAGTCGCTCGCCGCGCTGCCCGCGGCGGTGCAGTCGCTGAGCACCGCGGTCCGTGGCCTCGTCGAGGTGGCCGCGTCGGCGCGCGACACAGTGCTGGCCGTCAACCGGCTCGTCGGGCGGATCGACGGCATCGTGGCCGAGCTCGAGGGCCCGCTGCTCGCGCTGGCCCCCGGCCTGCAGCGGCTGGCCACCGTGCTCGACGACCCGGTAGTCGAGCAGCTCCCGCAGACGCTCGCGCAGATCCAGAAAGACGTCCTGCCGGTGCTGCGGACCTTGGCCGACACCCACGAGCGGGTCGCCTTCATCGCCGGGTCGACCGAACGGATCATGACCTTCGTGGACGAGACGAGCCGCACCCTGGCGGGGCTGCCCGGCGCCGCGCTGCTGGGCCGGCGGCGGCCCACCAAGCCGCTGATCGAAGGCTCGCTGTAACGACCGTCGCTAGCGACGCAGCGCTTCGGCTGCCGCGGGGTCGCACTCCTGCACGAACCCGCTGATCCGCTGCGCCTCGTCGGTCTCGCCGATGTCCCCGGCAGCCCGGCCGAGGGCGACGAGCGCCCGCAGGAACCCCTGGTTCGGGGCGTGCGACCACGGCACCGGCCCGTAGCCCTTCCAGCCGCTGCGGCGCAGCGCGTCCAGGCCCCGGTGGTAGCCGGTCCGCGCATAGGCGTAGCTCTCGACGACGGCCCCTCGGGCGTAGGCCGCATCGGCGAGCGCTGCCCAGGCGGCGCTCGCCGTCGGGTGGGCCGCGGCCACCTCGGCCGGGTCGGTGCCGGCTTCGAGCAGCTCGCGCGGCCCGGTCTCGTCGGGGAGCAGGGTCGGGTCGGGGCCGCCCAGCAGGTCCTTGCCGGTGATGCTCATCCCCCCATCCTGCTGGTCAGGCCGCCCGGCGGTGCCAGCGGCCTCCCGGCACCGACTCGACCGGGACCTCGCGCAGCCGGTGCGCGTCGTCGAACAGCAACCGGGTCGCCAACCGCCCGGCCACCGCGCCGGCCACCGCGACGGCGCCCAGCAGCTGGTACATCACGACGACCTGATAGCGGATCGCCGTCAGCGGGTCGACGCCGGCCAGCAGCAACCCGGTCATCGCCCCCGGCAGCGAGATCAACCCGACCGTCTTCACCGCGTCGATGTCGGTGACCAGGGCAGTCCGCAGGGCCGTCCGCAGGTGCGGCGCGAACGCCACGGTCGAGGACAGCCCGAGCGCCAGCCGGGCCTCCACCTGCCGCCGGCTCGCCTGGGCCTCGTCCCGGACCCGCAGCAGCACCACCGAGGTCCCCCGCATCGCCGCCGCGACGACCATGCCGCCGACGGGGACGACGACCCGCGGCTCGACGTCGATGACCCGGGCCACCAGCAGCAGGCCGAGGGTGCTGCCGACCCCGGCGGCCAGCGCGACCGTGGCGACGGCCTGGACATGCGGCAGCCCGCGGCCGCGGTTGGCGGCGACCCGGCCACCGATCGCCACCATGCCGGTGACCCAGGCGAGCGCCCCGAGCAGCCCGGCGTGCCGGAACAGCACCCCCAGCAGGGCGCCGACCGCGGCCAGCTGGACCACCGCGCGCACCGCCGCGACAAGCACCTCGCGGCCGAGGCCGAGGTGCTCGCGGAGCACCACCGCGAGGCAGGCGCCGACCAGCAGCACCGAGGTGGCGACGCCCAGCCAGCTCGGCACCGACGCGTGCGCGATCACGACGCGGCCCCCGCCAGGTAGTCGCTGTCGGCCGCCGGCCCGGCCTCGACGACCCGGCCGGCCCGCAGTACGACGACGTCGTCAGCCAGCCGCCTGGCCTGCCGCAGGTCGTGACTGACCAGCACCGCCGACAGCCCGTCGGTTACGAGCCCGCGGACGACCCGCTCGACCGACATCGCGGCGACCGCGTCCAGGGCGCTGGTCGGCTCGTCGAGCAGCAGCACCTCCGGGCCGACCGCGAGCGCCCGCGCCAGGCACAGCCGCTGGGCCTCCCCACCGGACAGCGAGGCGGTGTCACGGCCGAGGTCCAGACCGGGCAGGCCGGCGCGTTCGAGCAACCGGGCCGCCTCGCCCTCGGACAGGTTCGAATGACCGACCGCGAGGTCGGCGAGCACCGTGTCGGCGAGCAGCACCGGCGCCTGCTGCACGAG
>JAYSQK010000237.1:0-1615 GCA_043721555.1 Frankiales bacterium | reverse complement strand
TCGGCGGCCACCTTGGCCATCGCCCACCGCGAGAACACCCGGGCGTCGACGGTCCCCTCTTCGAGGACGGCGACCGAGTCGTGCCGAGGGTCCTTCTCGATCTTGGTGAACAGCGTGCGCACCGCCGACTCGTCACCCTCCAGCGTCTGGACGAACCAGTCATCGGCGACCAGCAGGGCACCGGTGATGTCCCGCTCCTTGTTGTTGGACCGGGCGGTGCTGAACAACTCGCCGAGATCGGCCTTCCGGGTCTGTTTCGGCAGCAGGTCGTGGCTCCGGTAGATCAGCCGGAAGATGCCTCCGGGAGCGGGCTCCGGCGCGGTGACGTTCATGGGTGATTCTCCAGGAGTTCGAGCGGCTGAGCACAGTCCTGAGGCGTACCTGGCGTACGACGACGGGACTGCTGGTGGGTGGTAGCTCGCCGTTGAGCGCCCTGTGCAACCCCGACCGCTGCGCATGGTTGGGGGGACAGCAGACCTGCCGGCGACAAGCTGTGTCAAGAGCCCGAAGCACCGCTCACCTGCGCCGGTCCGCACCGCGGGCCAGTGCGACCGGTGGGAAGCCGCACGTCGGAGCGCCGAACAGCGCCGCGGGACCGGTGAGGATCAACGACCAGTGCCGCCACCCGCACCGCCATGGTGAAAAGACCAGCTCGGCGCGGCGGGTTCGCGGCTAGCCGATGGTGGCCGACAGGACGACGGCGGCGCGGTCGAGTGCTGTCCGGGCGGCCAGGTCGTCCCGGAACCCGGTCAGCTGGAAGGCGAACCGCACCGAGCGACCGCTGGCGGTCGTGGTCCAGCCGGCCAGCGCCCGCACCCCGTCCAGGGTGCCGGTCTTGGCCACGACCTTGAAGGCGGCCGGCGTACCGCACATCCGGTGCGCGAGCGTCCCGTCCACGCAGGCCACCGGGAGGGCCGCCCGCAGTGCTGTGCCGGCAGCAGTGCCCTCGAGCGCGGCCAGCAGGGCGAGCTCGGCAGCGGGCGTCTGCCGGTCGTACGCCGACAGGCCCGAGCCGTCGACGGCCGGCCCGACCGGCACGCCGAGCGGGCCGAGCATGTCGCTGACCGCCCGTACGCCCGCGGCGCTGCTGCCCTCGCCGCGGCGGACCCGGCCGAGTTCTTTGAGCAGCAACTCGGCGGCGAAGTTGTCCGAGTCCTTGTCGATCCGGCGGACGATCGCCGGGAGCGCACCGGACCGGTGCTCGGCCAGGACACGCGCGCCCCGAGGCTGCCCGGCGCGCCGCAGCCCACCGACAACCCGCACGCCGTACGACGCGAGGGCGCCCCGGAAGCGGGCGAGGTCAGGCAGTCCGGGGTCGGCCAGGAAGGCGGGGTCGTGGCGCCAGCCGTTGTGGTCGACGGCCAGCGCTGACAGCGGCCCACTCTCGTCGGGGACGAACTCGGGTTTCCAGCCGGGGGCCCGGCGCCGGGCGTCGTAGCGGCTGTCGTCGAGCATGAGCGCCCCGGCGATGACGGTGATGTGGGCGCGCCGCACCGATCGGGCCAGCGCCTGCAGGTCAGCGCCGGTCAGGAACGGATCGCCGCCGCCGACGAGCCACAGGTTGCCCGGCTGGCGGCCGGCGACCGGCGCGCCGACGGCGACCACGGCGGTGCGC
>JAYSQK010000236.1:0-2695 GCA_043721555.1 Frankiales bacterium | reverse complement strand
AGGCACAGCAGCGCTCCGGCCGCCCGCGGTCCGGTGACACCCTGCCGCGGTCCGGGCCCGAGCCCGAGCCGGTCGACCGCGAGGCCACCGCCGGTCTGGCCGGCGACCAAGCCGATCGTCAGCAGGGCCACCCCGATCCGGGGTTCGGCCGCGGCCGCGACCGCGACGAGGGCAGCGCCCCCGACGCCGCCGAGCCAGGTCCACCGGGGGGTGTCGCGGAGCTTGGTCAACGCGACCCGCGAGGCGGGCCGGCAGGCCACGACCGCGACGACCGCGACCAGCCCGGTCGCGAACGACACCAGTGCGGTCAGCAGGGTGTCGCCGAGCGCGACCCGCAGGTCGCCGTTGAGCCGCGCCTGCAGCGCCACCATCGCCCCGGACAGCACCGCGGCGGCCAGGGCCGGCGTGGTCCGCGACGCCGGCGGGGCCTGGACCGGGTCGGCCACCAGCCCTGCGCCCACTACTCGACGATCTTCGAGATCGGCAGCTCGAGGATGTCGCGGGCACCGGCTGCCTTCAGGGCTGGGATCAGCCGGTTGACGCCCTGCTTCGGCACGACCGTCTCGAGGGCGCTCATGGCGCCGTTCGCGGTGGACATCACCGTCGGCGAGCTCATCGCCGGCAACTCGGCCAGCACCGCCGCAAGCCCGGCGGTCGGCACGTTGAGCTTGAGCAGCACGTGCCCGCGCGCCCGCAGCGCCCCCTTGATCAGCACCACGAGGTCGTCGATCGCCGCTCGTTTCACCGGATCGTCGTACGACGCGCGGTTGGCGATCAGCTCGGTGCGGCTGGTGAGCAGCGTGGCGATCACCTTCAGGCCGGCCTTGCGCAGGCTCGACCCGGTCTCGGTGAGGTCGACGATCGCGTCCACGATGTCCGGGATCTTGGCCTCGGTCGCACCGTGGCTGGTGAAGACCTTGGCCTTGACGCCGTGCTCGTCGAGGTAGCGGCGGGTCGTCTCGGGCATCTCGGTGGAGATGCGGACGCCGTCCGGCAGGTCGGCGGCTGACTCCCACGGCGACTCCTTCGGCACCGCGAGCACGACGCTCACGACCGCCTCACCGGCCCGGCCGCCGCCGATCTCGCCGAGGCTGATGACATCGGCGCCGGTCTCGGTGATCCAGTCACGGCCACTGATCCCGAGGTCGAAGATGCCCTGCTCGACATAGGTCGGGATCTCCTGCGGCCGCAGGAAGCGGACCTTGTCGATCCGCGGGTCGTCGACGCGCGCGTGGTAGTCGCGGTCCGAGCCGCGCACGACGGTGAGGTCGGCGGCGCTGAACAGCTCGAGAGTCTGCTTTTCAAGACTGCCCTTGGGCAGGACGACGGCGAGCACGGTGGGGGGTGGCCCTTCAGCTTCCGGTGCGGAGGCCCCGAAGGACCCTGGCGGTGTCGAGCGCGGCGAGGACGGCCTCGTGGCCCTTGTCCTCGGCAGAGCCTGGCAGACCCGCCCGGTCGAGCGCCTGCTGCTCGTCCTCGACCGTCAGCACACCGTTGCCGACGGGCGTGTGGGTGTCGAGCGAGATCCGGGTCAGCCCGTAGGTCACCGCGTCGCAGACATACTCGAAATGCGGGGTCCCACCGCGTACGACGACGCCGAGCGCGACCACCGCGTCGTGGGTGCTGGCCAGGCACTGCGCGACGACCGGCAGCTCGATGGCGCCGGCGACGCGAACGACGGTGGGTTCGGCGACACCGCACTGCGCGGCCGTGCGCAGCGCCGAGTCGAGCAGCGCGCTGCTGATCGCCTCGTGCCAGCGGGTTGCCACGATGGCGAGGGTGAGGTTGCGGGCGTCCACCGTCCCCCCGGCGGGAGCGCCGGTGCCGCTCACTCGCGCTCGCTCGGGTGCGCGGCGTCGGCGGCCGCCTCGGTGGCCTCGTCCTCGAACGCGGCGAGGCCCGGCAGGTCGTGCCCCATCCGGTCGCGCTTGGTTTTGAGATAGCGCAGGTTCTCCGGCGTGGCCAAGGTCGGCAGCGGCACCCGGCCGACGATCTCCAGGCCGTACCCCTCGAGCCCGGCCCGCTTGTCGGGGTTGTTCGACAGCAACCGCATGGTGTGGATGCCGAGGTCGACGAGGATCTGCGCCCCGGTGCCGTAGTCGCGCGCGTCGGCCGGCAGACCCAGCTCGAGGTTGGCGTCGACGGTGTCGGAGCCGGCGTCCTGCAACTGGTAGGCCTGCAGCTTGTGCATCAGGCCGATCCCCCGCCCCTCGTGGCCGCGGACGTAGAGCACCACGCCGCGCCCCTCCTGCGCGACTGCCGCCAGCGCGGCGTCGAGCTGCGGACCGCAGTCGCATCGGCGCGAACCGAAGACATCCCCGGTCAGGCATTCGGAGTGCACCCGCACCAGCACGTCCTGGCCGTCCCCGAGATCGCCTCGTACGAGCGCGACATGGTCGGTGCCGTCGAGCACCGACTCATAGCCGTGCGCGGTGAACTCGCCGTGCCGGGTGGGGAGCTTGGCCTGCGCCAGCCGACGGACCTGGCTCTCGGTGCGGCGGCGCCAGGCGATCAGGTCAGCGATCGAGATGAGCGCCAGGTCGTGTTCCTTGGCAAACAGCTTGAGCTCCGGCAGCCGCGCCATCGTGCCGTCCTCCTGGACGATCTCGCAGATGACGCCGGCCGGTCGCAGCCCGGCCAGCCGGGCGAGGTCGACCGCGGCTTCGGTGTGGCCCGGGCGGCGAAGGACACCGCC
>JAYSQK010000235.1:0-2225 GCA_043721555.1 Frankiales bacterium | reverse complement strand
GTGAACAACGACCTGCCGAAGGTCCTCGGCGTCGTCATGGTGGGCGCGCTGTTCATCGTCGTGGCCAACCTCGCCGTCGACATCCTGTACGCCGTGATCGACCCCCGGGTGCGGCTGTGACCCAGCGCGCGTTCCTCGAGGTGCGGGACCTGCGCATCCACTTCCCGACCGACGACGGCCTGGTGAAGTCCGTCGACGGCGTGTCGTTCAGCCTCGAGCGCGGCCGCACCCTCGGCATCGTCGGGGAGTCGGGTTCGGGCAAGAGCGTCACGAGCCTGGGCATCCTGGGCCTGCACAAGGGCGGCCGGGCCGTCACGACCGGCGAGATCTGGCTCGACGGCGAGGAACTCGTGGGCGCCCCGGCTGAGCAGGTGCGCCGGCTGCGCGGCAAGAAGATGGCGATGATCTTCCAGGACCCGATGTCTTCGCTGCACCCGTTCTACACGATCGGCGCGCAGATCATCGAGGCCTATCGGGTGCACAACGACGTCAGTAAGAAGATCGCCCGCGCGCACGCCATCGACCTGCTCGGCCGGGTCGGCATCCCCCGCCCGGCGTCACGGGTGGACGACCACCCGCACCAGTTCTCCGGGGGCATGCGCCAGCGGGCGATGATCGCGATGGCGCTGTCCTGCAACCCCGAGCTGCTCATCGCCGACGAGCCGACCACGGCATTGGATGTGACGGTGCAGGCCCAGATCCTCGACCTGATCAGCGACCTGCAGCGCGAGTTCGACTCGGCGGTCATCGTCATCACCCACGACCTCGGCGTCGTGGCCGAGGTCGCCGACGACATCCTGGTGATGTACGCCGGGAAACCGGTCGAGCTGGCCGCCACCGCTGAGCTGTTCGCGCGCGCCGAGCATCCCTACACCTGGGGGCTGCTGAGCTCGATGCCCCGGCTGGACCGCGTCCGGCAGGACCGGCTCGTGCCGATCCCGGGCAGCCCACCGAGTCTGATCGACGTCCCCCCGGGGTGCGCCTTCTCGCCCCGTTGCGCCTTCGCCCAGCTCAATGCTGGCCGCTGCACCACCGAGGTCCCGGCGTTGCTGCCGTCCTTGCCCGGGCACCTGGTCGCCTGTCATCTCGAGCCTGCCGACCGCCGCCGGCGCTGGGCCGACGAGATCCGGCCACGGCTGTGACCACCACCGAGCCGCTGCTGACGGTGACCGGACTGCGCAAGGAGTTCCCGGTGCTGCGCGGCCTGCTCCGCCGCCAGGTCGCGGCGGTCAAGGCGGTCGACGGGCTCGACTTCACCGTCGAGCAGGGGACCACCCTTGGCCTGGTCGGGGAGTCCGGCTGCGGCAAGACGACGACCGGCCGCCTGCTCACCCGGCTCGAGGAGCCGACCGACGGCAGCATCGTGTTCGACGGCCGGGACATCACCCACCTGTCGCAGCGCCGGATGCGGCCACTTCGGCGCGACGTACAGCTGGTGTTCCAAGACCCGTACTCGTCGCTGAACCCGCGGCACACCGTCGGCACGATCGTCGCGGCGCCGTTCAAGCTGCAGGGCGTGCAGACCGAGCACGGCACCAAGCGCGCCGTCCAGGACCTGCTCGCCCTGGTCGGGCTCAACCCGGAGCACTACAACCGCTACCCACATGAGTTCTCGGGCGGCCAGCGACAGCGCATCGGGATCGCCCGGGCGATCGCCCTCAAGCCCAAGATGCTGATCTGCGACGAGCCGGTGTCGGCGCTCGACGTGTCGATCCAGGCCCAGGTCATCAACCTGCTCGACGACCTGCAGGACGAGCTCGGCCTGACCTACGTCTTCATCGCGCATGACTTGTCCGTGGTCCGGCACATCTCCGACCGGGTGGCGGTGATGTACCTCGGCAAGATCGTCGAGATCGCCGACCGGGCCGCGCTCTACGAGCACCCGATGCACCCCTATACGCACGCGCTGCTGTCGGCCGTGCCGGTCCCGGACCCCACCCGGGCCCACAAACGCGAGCGGATCCTGCTCACCGGAGACGTGCCCAGCCCGCTCGATCCACCCCCCGCCTGTCGGTTCCACACTCGGTGCTGGAAAGCTCAGGACATCTGCAAGCAGATCGAGCCGCCGCTGCTGCAGCTCGCACCGGGCCACCAGGTGGCCTGCCACTTCGCTGAGGAGCGCGTGATCGTCTGATGGTGACCTTCCTGTCGATCGTCCTGATCGTGGCCAGCGCCCTGATGATCGTGCTCGTCCTGCTGCACAAGGGGAAGGGCGGCGGGCTGTC
>JAYSQK010000234.1:0-2322 GCA_043721555.1 Frankiales bacterium | reverse complement strand
CGCTACGTCCAGGTGCCGACGGCCGCGGCCCTGGAGGGCGAGGAGTCCCTGGCCCGCTGGGTCGCGCTCGGGGTCGCCCAGGCCGACCGGCTCGGGGTCGAGGCGGTGCCGGTCGTGGTCCGCGACCGGGCCGAGGCCGACGATCCGGCCCTGGCCGGGCTCGTCGACGGGGCCGGGCTCATCTACCTCTCCGGCGGCAACCCGCCGTACTGCGCCTCGACGCTGCGCGGCACGCTGGTCTGGACCGCCATCCTCGCGGCCTGGCGCGGCGGTGCGGCGCTCGCCGGCTGCAGCGCGGGCGCGATGTCGCTCACCGCCCACGTGCCGGATATCCGGCATCCCATCAAGGGCGCCGACCCCGGCCTCGGCGTGGTCCCCGGGCTGCGGGTCATCCCGCACTTCGACCGCTTTCTCGGCTGGATGCCCGAGCTGGTCGGCCGGTTCCTCGCCCGCGCCCCGGCGGGCACCGAGGTGGTCGGCATCGACGAGGACACAGCGCTCGTCTGGGACCACCCGGACGCTCCGGGCAGCTGGACCGTCCACGGTCGGCAGTCGGTCTGGGTGTTGCGCACGGGCGGTCGGGAGCCGTTCGGCGAGGGCGCCACGGTCGCGCTGCCTCCCCCCGCTCCGTGACCCCGGGCCACGGCGCGCTGCTGGCGGTGGCGGGCGCGGTCGCCGGCGCGGTCAACGCGGTGGCCGGCGGCGGGTCGCTGCTGTCGTTCCCCGCGCTGCTCGCGGTCGGCCTGAACCCGCTGGCCGCCAACGTCACCAACACCGTCGGCCTGCTGCCCGGCTACCTGGGCGGGATGGTGGCCTACCGCGACGAGCTGGCCGGCCAGCGGCAGCGGGTGCTCGAGCTCGGCGTCGCCGTGGCGATCGGCGCGGCGCTGGGCTGCGCCCTGCTGCTGCTCACACCGGCGGCGGCGTTCAGCGCTGTCGCGCCGTACCTCGTGCTGACCGCCTGCGCGCTGCTCGCCGCGCAGCCCCGGCTGAGTGCGGCCCTGCGCCGCCGCGACGGTGGCGACGTGCGCCATCGGCCGTGGCCGCTACGCGCGGCGGTACTGCTCGGCGGGGTCTACGCGTCGTATTTCGGCGCGGCCGTCGGGGTGCTGCTCCTCGCGGTCATGGGCGTGTTGCTCAACGACTCGCTGCAGCGCGTCAACGCCGTCAAGACGACCCTCAGCTCGATCGCGACCGTGCTCGGGGCGGCGGTCTACCTGCTGCTCGCACCCGTACACCTGCCCGAAGCCGGCGTGCTGATGGTGTCGAGCCTGGTCGGTGGCCGGGTCGGCGGCGGGCTCGCCCGCAGGCTGCCGGACCAGGTCTTGCGCGGGCTCGTGCTCGTCGTGGGGGTCGGCGTCGCCGTGCGCCTGCTGCGGTAAGGCCCGACCATGGGCCGATGTGCCTCGGCGTGTTCGGTCTGCTGGGGATGCTGCTGCCGGTGCTGCTGCTCGTCACCGCCGTGCGGGCGTTGGGTGCGCACGGACCCGCCGGCTGGCTGCTCGCCGCCCTGCTCGTCGCAGCGGTGTTCGCGGCCTCGGTGTGGCTGGCCAACCGGACCCGCGCCTGGTGGCGCTCGACGAAGGCCCCCGAGCGGGTCTAGCGACCTGCCTGTCAGGACGTCCAGAGGTTTCCCGAAGGCCCGCCCCCGACGGTTCGCCCCATCAGGTCCTACGACCTGAGTCGTACGACCTGCGTCGTACGCGGTCATCGAGCCAGGGGGGTAAGCCATGTCGTCGAAGGCGGACTGGAACGCGGTGCCGGAGGGCGTGCGATGGTCACTCGGGGCAGCCCTGCTCGCCGCGGCGGCGTCGCACCTCCCGGTGATCCCGATGCATCTGCGGGAGGCGCCCTACCTCGGCTGGAGTTTTGTCGCCTTCGTGCTGGCCGCGACGGTGGTGGCCGGCGGCGTCGTGGTCAGTGGCTCCCGTCGGTGGCTCCTGGCCGCGGCGGCCCTGTGCACAGCGGCGATCGCGGTGTACTGCGCCACCCGGCTGGTGACCTTCCCGCAGCTCGCCGACGACATGGGCAACTGGTCCGAACCCGCCGGCGTCGCCGCGCTGTTCAGCGAGCTGGCCGCGGCTGGGCTGGCAATGGTCGGCCTCAACGCACCGGTCAGCCGAGGCCACCGGCGCATCCCGGTCCGGCTGGCCGCCGGCAGCGCGCTGGTGCTGGGGCTGGGCAGCCTCGTCACGCTGCCGGCCGCCGCCGGCACGGCGCCGATGGCGGCCATCGGCACCGCGGCCGCGACCGGCACGCCGCGGCTGGTGAAGTTCACCGAGCAGCTCACCGTCCCGCCGGCCGTCGATCTCACCACTGGCG
>JAYSQK010000233.1:0-2902 GCA_043721555.1 Frankiales bacterium | reverse complement strand
ACCAGCGTCACGACGCCGGCCGCGGCGGACCGCTGCCGCGGGATCTCGTAGCGCTTCGCGAGCTCCATCTGGCCGGCGACGGCGAAGACGCTGCCGGGGATGTACTTGCCGAGTTGGGCGAGCAGGAAGACCCGGCAGCCGGTCAGCGTCGGCAGCGGGCTGCCCAGATCGGCCAGCACCTCGCGCCAGACCATGGCGATGACGGCCTGCCCGACCAGCGAGGTGACGACCGCGACCGCCGTCCAGCCGAAGGTCAGGTCGCCGAGATGGCCGGAGACGTCGGCCCACCGACCGCCGACCGCCCGCACACCGAGGACCACGGCCAGCACGACCAGGGCCACCTTGACCAGCCGGAGCACGCGCTGTCTCGGCGTACGACGGATCCGGCTGCCGGCGGGCTCAGCCACGACCGCCCGGCTCCCGCCCGGCGATGCGCAGCAGCAGGTCGGTGTATCGACGGCCGAGGGCGGCCACCGAGTAGTCGTCGGCCCGGGCCGAGGCTGCGGCGCCGAGCCGGTCGCGCAGCTCGGCGTCGCCGAGCAGCCGAGTGAGGGCGGCGGCGAGGGCAGCGGCGTCGCCGGGTGGCACCAGCAGCCCTGTCTCGCCGTCGACGACGGCCTCGTCGATGCCGGCGATCCGGCTGGCGACGACCGGGCAGCCGGCCGACATCGCCTCGAGCAGGGCCACCGGCAGGCCGTCCTGGTCGCCCGAGGCAGCTGGCACGCTCGGTGCGACGAGCAGGTCGCAGCCGGCATAGGCCCGGGCCAGATCATCCTTGGTCGCCTGGCCCAGGAAGCGCACCGGCAGGCCGGCCGCACGGGCCTCGAGCTCCCCGCGCAGCGGGCCGTCGCCGACGACATCGAGCGACCAGCCGGCGGGCACCGCACGCAGCGCCTCGAGCAGTACCGCCAGCCCCTTCTTCTCCACCAGCCGACCGACGAACAGCACCCGGCCCGGGGAGCGGGCGATCCCCGCGCCGGTCGCCCGCACGCCGTCCACATCGGCGCCCATCGGCAGGACGAGCGTCTGGTCGACCGGCGAGCCGAGCTCCAGCAGCCGCCGGCGCATGTCGACGTTCATCGTGGTCACCGCCGCCGCGCGGGTCAGCACGGCCCGCTTGAGCCGCAGGCTGAGTGGGTCCTTGAGGGCATAGACGTCGCCGCCGAGGGTCGTCACGAGCCAGGGCACGTGGCGGGCCACCAGCAGCGCCACGACGCCCTGCGGCACGATCCAGTGCACGTGCAGGACGTCGGGCCGGTGGGTCCGCAGCAACCGGCGCAGGGCAAGCGCCTCGCACAGCAGGAAACAGGGCACCTGGATGAGCCGCACCGGCTTGGCCCGCAGATTCTCGATGATCGCGCCGTCGGCCAGATCCTCGAAGCGGCGCGGGAAGTAGCTGAACCGCACGATCCGGAACCGACCACCGCCACCGTCGTCGGCGAGCTCCGCACGCGGCGCGCCGGGGACCCGCGGCACGAGGACGACCGTGTCAAACTCGGTAGCCTCGACGCCCGCGAGGTCGCGCACGAAGCCGGGCGTCCCGTCACCGCGCGTCGCCGGGAAGGTCGAGGCCAGCACGAGCAGGCGCGGCCTGCTCACGAAAGGACGTCCATGCCCGGACCGGTGGCGGTCGTCGGCGCCGCCGGCTTCCTCGGTCGCGCCCTCGTCGAGGCCCTTCGAGGCTCGGCCACGGGAGTCTCGGCGTACACCCGGTCGGTCCCCTTCCTCGGTCCCGACGGCGCGGCCGTTCCCGGCCTCACCTCGGCGCGCACGGTCTTCTGGCTGGCCACGCAGATCAACCCGCAGATCGCCGAGCAGCAGCCGTCGAAGGTGGCCGAGGACCGGGCCGCCTTCGACGCCTTCCTGCACGCGGTGCGCGGCCTCCCGGCGCCCCCAACCGTCGTGCTGCTCAGCTCGGGCGGCACAGTCTACGACCCGGACACCGCCCCGCCGTACGCCGAGACAGCGCCGACCCGGCCCCTGTCGGCCTACGGCGAGGCCAAGCTCGCGCTCGAAGCCTTGCTCGCCGGTGCGGGGCTCCCGCGCTTTGTGACGCTGCGGGTGTCGAACGCCTACGGGCCCGGGCAGCCGGTGGCGAGCGGGCAGGGCGTGATCGCGCACTGGCTCCGGGCGGGGCGGCGCGGCGAGGACGTCCGGCTGTTCGGCGACCCCGAGACCACCCGCGACTACGTCTACGTCGACGACATCGCCGCCGCCATGGTGGCCGTCGATGCCTGCCAGCGGCCGCTGCCGCCGGTGCTCAACGTCGGCTCGGGGCGCCCGACGACCCTGCGCGAGCTCGCCGAGACGGTGCTCACGGTGGTCGACGACCCGGCGTTGCGGCTGGTGGTGGAGCCCCGCCGGTCGTTCGACGTGCCGCGCACCTGGCTGGACGTGTCGCTCGCGGGCGACGTGCTCGGCTGGCGTCCGGTGACCTCGCTGCCGGACGGCATCGCCGCCGCCTGGACCGAGGTACGCCGGCACGGCGACCCCACCGCCTGACCGCCACCGCGGCCCCGGCTTGGGACGCCGGCGGCTGGGCATCACCTGCGCATGTTGGTCTTCTTCTCCAGCCGCCTGCGCCGCTGGCTCGTCTTCGTCCTGGTTCTTCCGCTGATCGGCCGGCTGGTCGAGACGGTCGGGGTCCGGGTCACACCGGCGCGGCCGCGGGCCGGCCGGGCGCTCACGACGACCGGGCAGGCGCTGCGCCGCGGCCGCGGCCGACGCCGGTGAGAGCGCTCGTCCGTTGCTAGGGTCGCCAGCGTGATCCAGCTGCCGATCGACGAGCCCGGGCGCGCCCTCGCGAGGACCCCGTGACGCCGCCGCGGGCCAAGCAGCTCGCCTACAGCGAGCTCCAGGACCAGATGCTCAACGAGACGGGCCGGCAGCAGAAGGCCGAGAA
>JAYSQK010000232.1:0-5364 GCA_043721555.1 Frankiales bacterium | reverse complement strand
ATGATTGCCCCGTCGCTGCGCACCGAGGGCAAGGATCTGCAGCGCGCGCAGGGCGTCGGACCGGGCGGCTGAGGTCGGCTGGACGTAGGGCCGTCCCTGGCCCAGGATTCGCGGTCAGGTGACTGGCGGTCGGGGGGCCGCCAGCCGCTTGCCGAGGGCGTCGCACCGAGTCGGTGCGACGCCCTCGGTCTGACCGGGCATGCCGGCCGGGCCGGCCGGGTTGTGACCGGCATGGCCACAGCAACCTGGAACGGCACCGTCATCGCCTCCTCCGACGACACCGTCGTGGTGGAGGGCAACCGCTACTTCCCCCGCGCATCGGTCGCCGACGGGGTCCTCACCGACTCCGCCACGACGAGCGTGTGTCCGTGGAAGGGCACCGCGAGCTACCACTCGATCGTCGTCGACGGTCAGCCCAACACCGATGCGGCCTGGTACTACCCCGCGCCCAAGGACGCTGCGAAGGAGATCACCGACCGGATCGCCTTCTGGAAGGGCGTCGTCGTCGCTCCGTAGACTCGGGCGGTGACCGATACCGTCCTCGTCGTCGACTTCGGGGCGCAGTACGCCCAGCTCATCGCCCGCCGGGTCCGCGAGTGCCGGGTCTACTCCGAGATCGTCCCGCACACGATCACCGCGGCCGAGATCCGGGCCCGCGCGCCGAAAGCCGTCATCCTGTCCGGCGGCCCGTCCTCGGTCTACGCCGACGGCGCCCCGCAGGTGCCGGCCGGGTTCTTCGAGACCGGCGTACCGACGTTCGGCATCTGCTACGGCCACCAGGTGATGGCCCGGGCGCTCGGCGGCACGGTCGCGCAGACCGGCACCGCGGAGTACGGCCGGACGGCGCTGGCCGTCGTCGACCCTGGCGTGCTGTTCGCCGGATTGCCCAGCGCCCAGTCGGTCTGGATGTCGCACGGTGACGCGGTGGCCACTGCGCCGCCCGGCTTCACGGTCACCGCCTCGACCGGCTCGACGCCCGTGGCCGCCTTCGAGGACACCGCCCGGGGCCTGTACGGCGTGCAGTTCCACCCCGAGGTGCTGCACAGCGAGTACGGCCAGCAGGTGCTGGAGCGGTTCCTGCTCGAGGCCGCCGGCTGCGCCCCCACCTGGACGATGGTCAACGTCGTCGAGGAGCAGGTGGCCCGGATCCGGTCCCAGGTCGGCTCGGGCCGGGTGCTGTGTGGGCTGTCCGGCGGTGTCGACTCGGCGGTTGCCGCGGCCCTGGTCCAGCGGGCCGTCGGCGACCAACTGACCTGCGTGTTCGTCGACCACGGCCTGCTGCGCAAAGGCGAGGCCGAACAGGTCGAGCACGACTTCGTCGCCTCGACCGGCGTCACCCTGCACGTCGCCGACGCCTCGAAGCGCTTCCTGGACGCGCTGTCCGGAATCACCGACCCGGAGGCGAAACGCAAGGCGATCGGCCGGGAGTTCATCCGGGTGTTCGAGGCGGCGGCCCGCGAGATCAGCGCCGATGAGCCGATCGACTTCCTGGTGCAGGGCACGCTCTACCCCGATGTCGTCGAATCCGGTGGCGGCGCCGGCACCTCCAACATCAAGAGCCACCACAACGTCGGCGGGCTGCCCGACGACCTGCAGTTCGACCTTGTCGAGCCGCTGCGGACGCTGTTCAAGGACGAGGTTCGCAAGGTCGGCCTCGAGCTCGGCCTGCCCGAGGCGATCGTCTGGCGCCAACCGTTCCCCGGACCCGGCCTCGGGATCCGGATCATCGGCGAGGTCACCCAGGAGCGGCTCGACCTGCTCCGCGAGGCCGACGCCATCGCCCGGTTCGAGTTGTCGGCCGCGGGTCTGGACCGTGAGATCTGGCAGTGCCCCGTCGTACTGCTCGCCGATGTCCGGTCAGTCGGTGTCCAGGGCGACGGTCGCACCTACGGTCACCCGGTCGTCCTGCGCCCGGTGTCGTCGGAGGACGCGATGACCGCCGACTGGTCTCGGGTGCCGTACGACGTGCTGGCGAAGATCTCGACCCGGATCACCAATGAGGTGCGGGAGATCAACCGGGTGGTGCTCGATGTGACGAGCAAGCCGCCCGGCACCATCGAGTGGGAGTAGGCCGGCAAGGCTGATGACCTGCCGTTTTGCGGCTCCAAATCGGCGAGCCCCCACGGTGAACGGCCCGACCGTACTTACTCCGTAGCGACAGCAGCTCACCAGCGACCTCCCGGCGCCCGGGCAGCGGTGCCTGCGCCTCGCCGTCGTCGTGTCGGGGACCGGAGAGCAGACATCCGTCGACCCCATGCACGCGTTCACGGCTCAGGTCGGGTCCCGAGGTGAGGCGAGTGGGCGCGTAGCCGTCGTCGCTGCCTGTCGCGTCGCGCACCCGTTCGAGTGAACCCGCATCCGGAACCTTGCGGAACCAGCCCCTGACACGGAACAGTTGCAGACATGGTTGTTGTTTCAGTATTAGATTGGGTATCATGATGAGTGTGATGGAGAGAGAGGTGTACCCCAGCGCCCCAGTGGTCCTGGTCGCGTTGGAGGTCCGCCACATGGCGGTAGACGCTATGGGCGCCGCCGCAATCGCACGCGCCAAGAAGATCCTCGGCAGTGTCACGCCGCTGCAGGAGCCGCAGCTGATCAGCGGCTTCACCCTCACGCCGGCGGGCCCGACTCCGCAGCCGACGGAGACAGCCCAGCGCTTCTTCAGCCGGGACCGCTCCACCTCCGTCACGTTCCGCAGCGGCGCGGTGATCGTGGAGACGACGCAGTACCGGCGTTACGAGGACCTCCGGGAGGTCGTGAAGCTCGCGCTCCGAGCCCGCGAGGCCGCCGGCGCTGTCGACGGCGTGTCCCGGGTCGGTCTCCGGTACATCGACGAGATTCGCGTCCCAGCCGACGACGGCCCGCTGGGCTGGAGCGAGTGGGTCGACCAGAGCCTGCTGGGACCGGCGCCCCTTGCCGCCGCACACGGCCTCGACGCTACGCAATGGCAGGGGGTGGTGGTGTTCAAGGGCGCCGCGGACTCGCAGCTGCTGCTCCGGTATGGCCCCGGTGAGGGGTACGCGGTGGACCCGGGCGGGGAGCTGCGCCGCCCCGCGCCTGCGCCCGGACCGTTCTTCCTGATGGACATCGACAACTTCTGGGTTCCAGAGGCGGTTCCGAGCTTCGGCGTCGCCGAGCTGCTCCAGCGCTGCGACGACCTGCACAAGCCCGTTCGTGCGCTCTTCGAGAGCCTCATCACCGAGAAGCTGAGGAAGGAGGTGCTCCGTCATGTTGGATGAGCTCATGACCCGCAGTCCGCTCGATGAGCTGCAGAACGACCCCGGCACCGGCGGCCTCTCCACCGCCACCTTCGACGTCTCCTCCACCCGCATCACCGCCGAGGCCACCGAGAACGCCGGCGCGCTACGAGGCCGGGCGCGGCTCCTCAACGAGGACATCGGCCAGTTCCACAAGGAGACCTGGGCAGAGGAGTGGCGAACCCGCACCGCGGCCCGCAGCAAGGGCACCGTCAAGGACATGCTCGCCGACCTCTCCGAGCTCGGCTTCGCGTGGCGCGACATCGCGCACCTGCTCGGCGTCAGCGTCGCAGCGGTGCAGAAGTGGCGGAAGGGCGACTCCCACTCCGGCGAGAACCGCGGGAAGATCGCGGCGCTCCTCGCGGCCTGCGACCTCATCGCCGAGCACTACGCGGTGCAGGAGATCGGCTCGTGGTTCGAGACGCCGATCGTGGTGGGTGTCCCGGTGACGCCGGTGGATCTGTACGTGAGCCTCGTGCACCGCCCGCTCCTCTTCGAGCACGCCTGCGGGCACTCGGACCCGGAGGCAATCCTCACCTCCTTCGACTCCATGTGGCGGGAGCGGTACAGGTCGGAGTTCGAGGTCTTCCTCGCTGACGACGGAGAGCGCTCGATCCGGCTCAAGGACCGGTAGTAGCGGGGCACGACCTCGAGTCGCCCGGTGGGGACACTCCAGCGCGCTGGAGCAAGCTCTACCGCAGCCGCGGCGATGACGAGGTCGCGCTCCACCGCCCCACCTTCACCGGCGACGTCTTCACGGGCACGATCGTGACGCTGCCTGACGGCACTCAGACCACGATCGACGCCATGATCGTCCAGCACCCCTGCGCTCTCCGCAGCGACGGGGTGAAGCTCAACCCGGGAATCCTCGTCGCAGAGGTCCGCGACCACCAGGAGGTCCGTAGCGAGAAGTGGGGCGGCTTCTTGAAGCGGATGCCGCTCCCCGACATCGCCCGCGCGCCCGAAGGGCAGAAGCCACTGCACCGAGCGGCGTTCTTCGACGTCGTCCACGTGGCCTCCTCGGCCCGCCTCGGCAAGCGCATCGCCTCGATGTCCCAGTTCGGTGTGAACCTCATGCTGCAGCGCTGGGTGCACCACAACAGCCGCGTGGTGGTGCCGACGTTCACCTACAACGAGCAGACCAGCGGCGTCTTCGAGGAGGCGGACCTCGTCGAGGAGTGGTGTGACGAGCTCGATGGCGTCGTCGACGCCGAGCAGGCGACCCGGGACGTCGTGGGTTGGCTCCGGGAGCCGAGCGTCCCCGGCGGCGAGATGCGCCAGAGGCTCCTCGCCGACCCGCAGCACCGGAGCCAGATTCGGACCGACATGCGGGCCCATCTCCGGGCTCTGCTGGCCGCGCAGGAGTAGCAGCCGACCAGCGCGTCTGGTTGCTCGGGTGCCACACGACAGGAACGATGCTGCGAGGAGGACCCGTTGCCGAAGAAGAAGAAGCAGCCCCGCGAGCCCACCCGTCGCGCCGCTCCCACTGGGCCACACACACACGAGGTTCCGCCGGGGTGGACGCCCGAGGCGTTGTCCGGAATGGCGCAGCTGGGGATGTCCCGAGGGCTCAGCTCCGTCCCGGACGAGGCCTGGGAACGGCTCCGGCCTGGGTTCCTGGAGCAGCACCCTGCCTGCCCCGACTGTGGCGCCGCCTGGGACCTCGATTCAGCGAACGAGGAGGAGGGCGAGACCTGCGACGGCCACCACGTCATCTCGATCAGCGCTTGGTGCCCGGCGTACGACGGCGACGAGGCGGCGGACCGCGAGCCTGCGCCCCACCCGCTCACCGACGGGCTGGCGGAGTTCGAGCTGACGCTGGCATAGCCGCCGGCGCTGGAGCTCGGCCAGCAGGAAGCGTTCCGAGACTGCTCCACACGCACCGCAGGTAGAGGCATTCACAGCAGCGACGGGCCGCAGACGTGACCGAGGACGAACTCGAGGACGCCGTGGTGGTCATCAAGCGCTGGCTGCCACCTCTCGCTGCCGGCGCGAGAGGTCAGACGCGTCCTCAGGGGCCGGACGACACTGGCGCATCCCCGCCTCGCGCTGTTGATGGCGACCGCCATGTAAGCGCCGTCTCGCGGGTTTGTTACCACGTCGAGCA
>JAYSQK010000231.1:0-1529 GCA_043721555.1 Frankiales bacterium | reverse complement strand
GGACGGCTGGAGATCATCCGGGCAGCGGGCGACACCCCTGGAGGAACCGGCACCGCGATCGGAGTACCGGTGTGGGCGGGAAGCCAGCCGCGGTGGATGGACCAACCCGTCGTGCTGCTCGTACCGGCTGGATCGGGATTCCGCTTCGCGGTCGACGCTTTCCATGCATGGACGAAGGCGGGCACCGACGTGCGGGGCCTGCTACTCGCCGACGACGAGGGTGTGTTGGTCGCGGCGCGGCTGAACGTCGCCCTGCCCGTCGCCGACCAGGCCGATGTCCACCGGGCAGCCGCGGCCCTACGGGTGGCCCTGGAGGTGAGGCCGCCCGGGCGCGCCCTGCAGGTGCTGGTCGACCCGATTCGACTCTCTGCCCTGCTGGGGCTCAACAACGCTGAGCGTCCGGACGCGGTCCGGTTGGCTGCTGCGCTCGGTGACGCCTCCCGCGCGGTGATCGGCGTGCATGCGGAACCGGTGGCCGCAGACTCGGCCCCTGCCGGTGAGGTCCTGCTGCGTGACCAGGACCGGCATACCGAGTTCGACGCCACGCTCATCGCGTCACTTCCGGTCGGCTCCGTGCGCCGCTGCACCCCTCCCGGATTCACCCGGGCCGAGTCGTGGGAAGTCGACGACCTCTGGGTGGTGGGAATGCGTGAGGTAGCCACTTCGGTGTCGGCCCGGATCGACTCGACCACCGCCCGAGCCGTGGTACTGGCAGCGCTGCGATCGGGCCCCCTTGAGACCATGCCCGACGTCGTGCTGGGTCGAGAGCTGGAGGTTCCAGTGCGCCTGGTTCGGGCCGAGTCCGCGGCCGCCCGGGCAGGAGCACTCACCACGCCGGGAGCCCGCGAGGGTTCCATCGTCGCTGACCTGGGTGGAGGCACCGTCGACGTAATGGGAAGCGCCGGCCGTGAGATTGTGGCGGCCGGTGGGGGCGAAATGCTCACCGCGGCGGTCGCCACGTACCTTCGACTACCGCGCGGGGCCGCCGACTGGGTGAAGCGTGGTCCATGCTCACGACTCGAAGCGCCGCAGGTGGCGCTGGCTGAGGATGGGGTCCGAACCTTCCTCGACCGTCCAGCGCCGCTGGCCGCCGTCGGCTCGCTGGTGGCTGCCGGTCCAGCCGGCCTGTTGCCCTTCGGTGGGTCGCTCGCCCCGGCGGCATGGCGGTCGCTGCGGCTGCGCCTCAAGCAGCGCGTCCTCGCGGACAACCTGGCCCGCGCGATGAGGAGCCTTGGCGAGCAGGCGCGAGACGTCCTGTTGGTGGGGGGAGTTGCGGGCGACGAGGAGCTGCTCGGTCTCCTACGCCCCGTCCTTCCCGGGGTGGCCGTGGGTCGCGCCGATGTCGCAGGCCGGTTGGGTCATCGCTACGCGGTCGCCTACGGGCTAGCACTGCTTGCGACCTCTGGAGGTGACGCCTAGGTTGCCGAGCTGCAACGGATTGACCGCCAAGGCCGCGAACCTATCGGTCTGCTGGTCCGCTGATGCGCTGTGCAGCTCGTTTGCGCACCTGTTCGGCCCAACGTCGTGTA
>JAYSQK010000230.1:0-4140 GCA_043721555.1 Frankiales bacterium | reverse complement strand
CAGCCGGCGTCCTCGGGGATGCCCGGCCCCGGTGAGAGCAGGACCCCGTCGTAGTCCTCGAGGGCGTCGAGGTCGACCGTGTCGTTGCGCTTGACGTCGGTCAGCGCACCCAGCTGCCCGAGGTACTGCACCAGGTTGAACACGAAGCTGTCGTAGTTGTCCACCACCAGGATGCGGGTCACAGTCGACACCGTACGTCGGGTCCGCTCAGCCGGGCCCGCTGGTGGCGGGCGCTGACGCGGGCGGGTCGACGGTCACGTCCGAGAAGGGCAGCAGCGGCTCGACGCGAGGGAACACCACCAGGAACAGCACCGCGACGGCCGCGGCGAACAGCGCTACGCAACCGGCGAGCCGGGCCGCGAACGGGCCCGGCAGGTGCCGCCAGATCCAGACGTACACCGTCAGCGCCCGGCCAGCGCCGGCGGCAGGACACCCGGACGCTTGGCCAGGCTGGCCACCAGCTCGGCCTGCACGACCAGCCGCTGTCGCGCGGAGTACTCCGGGTTGCATGTCGTCAGGGTCAGTAGCCGCCTGGTCGGGGTGGCGCCGAATTGCCCCGGCACCGGGTAGGTCACCGCGATCGCGGTGGGTTCGACGATCTGCAACCCGGTCACCCGGTAGGTGAACCAGCTGCGACGGGTCTCGAGCACGACCTGGTCACCCGGAGCAAGCTCGGCGAGGCGGTTGAACGGCGCGCCGTACGTCGTGCGGTGGCCGCTGATGACGGTGTTGCCGACCGCGCCGGGGGCCGCCGTCCCCGGATAGTGGCCGGGCCCGCGCTTGAGGTCCTCGGTCGCGACGCCCTCGACCACCACCCGGACGTAGTCCCGGCTGAACCTGGGGATATAGATGCGGGCCAGCGCCCGGCCGAGGGAGGCCGCCACCGGCAACGTCGCGGGCTGGCCGGGCCGGCTGACCGGCTGGGTGGGGTCGGGGCCGGCCCACTCGCGGCTCAGCTCCCGGCCGAGCTGCGACTGCTGCTGGTCGGTATAGAGGTTGGTCACCTCGAGCTCGTAGACGACGAACAGCAGCAGCACCAGCCCGAGCGTGATCAGGCTCTGGCCGACGCCCCGCAGTCCGGTGCGAACCGCGTCGCTCACCCGGTCGGCCCGACGTGCGGCAGTTCCAGTGGCCCGGCGTACGCGGGAAGTCGCACGGTGCGGCGGTCCTTGACGGAGTAGCCGAGGCCGAACCGGTCGACGTAACGCTTGAACAGCGCCACCCCGGGCTCGTCAGCGAGCGCGGCCCGCAGCCGATCCGGGTCGCCGAGGGCGGTGACCACGAACGGCGGGCTGTAGACCCGACCGTGCAACAGCAGGGTGTTGCCGACGCAGCGCACCGCGCTGGTCGAGATCACCCGCTCGCCCATCAGCGTCATCGCCTCCGCGCCACCAGCCCACAGGGCGTTGACCACCGACTGGACATCTTGCTGGTGGACCACCAGATCGTCGGGGTTGTCGCTCGCGGGTCGCCGCCCGGTCGCGGGCCGTGGCGCGTCGTCGAGCGAGACCGTCAGCGCCGGTCCGGTCACCGCCATCGTGCCAGCGACCAGGGCCAGGGCCTGCCCACGGTCGCGTTCCGCCGCGACGATCGACGAGCCGGCCGCTGCCGTGACGGCCGCCGCCGAGACCTCGCTGCGCAACCGCGACGCCGCCCGCTCCTGGGTGGCGACATCGGCTTGCTGGGCGGCGATGAGCTCGGTGAGCTGCAGCCGTCGCCCCGAACGCAGGTCGGTGCCGCGCGCCGTTGCGGCGCTCGTGGCGAACAGCACGCCAGCGCCGAGCGCGGTGAGCGGGACGAGCAGCCGCCAGGGTCCACGCGTACGACGGGCGCTGTCCCCCGGCACGGACCCTCCCAGATCGATCGTTGCGGGAACGGTGAGTCCCCCGGTCGATACGCTAGTCGCACTGTCCCCGCGCCGGAGGTCGACGTGCCAGAGTCCAAGAAGCGCAAGAAGGTCGCCTACACCGCGCCGCCGTTGCCGTCCTCGGTCCGCCGCCGCAAGCCGAGCCCGGTCTGGCTCGCGCCGCTGATGCTCGTCATGTTCGCCATCGGCATTGTCTGGCTGGTGACCTTCTACATCGCCGGCCCGGACATGCCGCTCGTCGGCGGGCTCGGCGGCACCAACCTGTTCATCGGCTTCGGCTTCATCATCGTCGGCTTCGGCCTGTCGACGCAGTGGCGCTGAGCTCGCGGCCATTGGCGTACAGGCCGGTAGTTCCACCGCTGTCATTCATCCCCAGGACTTGTCCACAGTGTGGACAAGTCCTGGGGCTGGCGGTCTTCTAGAGCAGTTCCAAAATGGTGGCATTGGCCTGGCCGCCGCCCTCGCACATGGTCTGCAGTCCGTATCGGATGCCGTTGTCGCGCATGTGGTGCACGAGCGTCGTCATCAGCCGGGCGCCGGAGGCACCGAGCGGGTGACCGAGCGCGATCGCGCCACCGTTGGGGTTGAGCGTCTTCTCATCCGCGCCGATGTCCTTGAGCCAGGCCAGCGGGACCGAGGCGAACGCCTCATTGACCTCATAGGCCCCTATGTCGGAGACCAGCAGGCCGGCCTTCTTCAGCGCCTTCTCGGTGGCCGGCATCGGCGCGTGCAGCATCGGCATCGGTGCGACCCCGGCGAGCACCGCGGTGTGGACGCGCACGATCGGGGTCAGGCCGAGTTGCGCGGCCTTCTCGCTGGTGGTGATCAGCAGGGCGGCCGAGCCGTCGGAGATCTGCGAGGAGTTGGCGGCGGTGATCTTGCCGCCCTCCTTGTAGGCCGGTTTGAGTGACCCGAGCTTGTCGATCGTGCCGCCCCGCCGGACACCCTCGTCGGTGTCGATGACGACGCCGTCGGGGGTGGTGACCGGAGCGATCTGCGCGGCGAAGCGGCCCTCGTCGATCGCGGCCGCCGCGCGTTCGTGCGAGACCAACGCGAACTCGTCGAGCTGCGCACGGGACAGTCCGTAGCTGTCGGCGATGTCCTCCGCGCCGATGCCCTGGTTCGGGAAATCGCTGCCGTAGCGGGCGATGTAGTCCACCCCGATCGGGCTGGCGGTGAAGGTGGAACCCATCGGGGTCCGCGACATGACCTCGACCCCACCCGCGACGGCCAGGTCGTACTGCCCGCTGATCACACCTGCGGCGGCGAAATGGACGGCCTGCTGGCTCGACCCGCACTGCCGGTCGATGGTCACCCCCGGCACCGACTCCGGCCAGCCGGCCGAAAGCACTGCGGTGCGGGCGATGTCGAAGGTCTGCTCGCCGATCTGCATGGCGCATCCCCAGATGACATCGTCGACCAGGGCTGGGTCGATCCCGGTGCGCTCGGCGAGCGCGCGCAGCACGTGCGCCGACAGATCGGCCGAGTGGATCCCGGCGAGACCACCATTGCGCTTGCCGGTTGGGGTACGGACCGCTTCGACGATCACGGCATCGCGCATGGGCTTCCTCCAGGGTCAGAACGGCGTGTGAACGGCCGTTCGCACCATCGTACGACGGGGCGGTGCGATCCTGGTGCGATGACAGCTGGCCCCGGTCGGACCGGCAGTGTCCTGCTGCTGCTCGCCGCCGTCGGGCTGCTCGCGGGCGCCACCGCCGCCGACCCGGCCGGTCGGCTCCTGCTGGTGGCGGCGGCCCTGTGGCTCGCCGTCCTCGTCGGCCGGGACCTGCTCCTGGCGCCGGTGCTCGACGCCGACCTCGAGGGTCTGCGGGTCGTCGACGGCTGGCGCCGGCTCGAGGTGGCGTGGTCGCGGGTCGAGGACGTCCGGTTGGTCACCGACCGGCGGGCCCCGCTGGTCGAGCTCGATCTTGGGGACCGGCTGGTGGTGCTGTCCCGGCGGCGGCTGGCCAGGTCACCGAGCGAGGTCGTCGACGAGCTCACCGCCCTGTGGACGGTCGGCCGGGTCTGACCGCGTCCGGTTGCCCGCCCGGGCCTGCCCGGTCCCGCCTCGTCCGGCCTGCCCCCGGTCCCGCCTCGTCCGGCCTGCCCCCGCCCCGCCCCGGCCTGCCCCCGCCCCGCCCGGCCTGCCCCCGCCCCGCCCGGCCTGCCCCCGCCGCGGCGATCTTTCTCGTGCTGGATCGGGCCGGGGAAACGCGGGCGTGTTGCGGCCTCATCCAGCACAAGCAGCGCAGGTACGGCGCGGGGTCGGGCCG
>JAYSQK010000229.1:0-7875 GCA_043721555.1 Frankiales bacterium | reverse complement strand
TGACCCGGGTGCCTGGTCTGCCCGGCTGGGTCGCCGGCGTCGCCAACTGGCGTGGCCGGGTGCTCGCGGTCCTGGACGTGCGACCGCTGCTCGACGGCGCCGCGACGGCGCTGGATCGCCGTGGTCGGCTCGTGGTCCTGCGGCACGACGGCGTCGTGGTGGGGCTGCTCACCGAGGCGGTCGAGGGGACCCGGCGGCTCGAATCGGAGGACATCGAACCCACGCCGCCGCGGCTGGCCGAGCGGACCGGTGGCCTGCTCTCCGGACAGCTCACCGACGCCGACGGACCCTGTGGCGTCCTCGACCTCGCGGCTGTGCTGCGCCTCGCCGATGCGCTGCCGCGGGTCCGCCGCGCGTCCTGACGCGCCCGGCGCAGTACGACCCACCGGCCATTTGGCCTACAGGCCTGGCGTCGACGCACCGACGACTGCTGCACGACCCTGAGGAGGGACCGCGTGGACTTCTCGATCCGGCTTGCGCGAGCCGCAGCGGTGATGACGTGGATCAGCCTGCTCGTCGGGCTGGCCGCGGCGACGGTCATGGACACGGTGGGTGCCGCGCCGGGCGTTCACGTCCACCTGCTGGCGTTGTCGGCCTGGACCGGCCTCGGGGTGGTCGTCGCGTCGCTGCTGACGTTGCTACCGATGGCCGCCCGGCGCACACCCTCGATCATCGCCCACATCGCCGGCATCCGGCTCGCTCTGCTGGCCGCCGACCTGGTCTGGATCACCGCCGACGTCACCGTGACCGGGGGCGTCCGTGGGCCGTTCTGGGTCTGCTACTTCGGCGCGGTGCTGTTCGCGGCGATGTCGATGAACGCCTGGCAGTCCACCGCGTTCGGGGTCGCGGCAAGTGGCGGCGTCGTGCTCGCCTCAGCGCTGTCACACACCCTGGACCGCAACTCGGTCGGCGTGCTGCTTCTCGTCGGCGTGACCTTTCCGCTGATGGCCTGGTTCACCAGCGCCCTGTCCTCGGCGGTGCGCGAGCTGCGCCGAGCCGCGAGGGTCGAGCGGACGGCCCTGGAAGCTCGCGTCGCCGAGCTGACCCGCTATCTCGAGCGGGCCGCCGGCGGCGACCTCGACGTCGAGGTCGGTGGGTCCGACCACGCCCAGCTGACCGGGTTGTCATCGTCGTTCAGCAACACGATCTCCAATCTGCGCGGGTTGGTCGGCCAGATCCGCAGCGGCGGGGAGCAGATCGCCGCGTCGGCGGGCGAGTTGCTCGCGACGGCTGAGGAGCATGCCGCCTCGGCCACCCAACAATCCTCCGCGGTGTCCGAAACCACCTCGACCATCGAGGAACTCGCCGCCACCGCCGCGCAGATCGCCGAGACGTCCGAGGCCGTCGCGCGCTACGCCGCCGAAACCCTGCGGTACGCCGAGCAGGGGCGGGCCGCGGTCAGCGCGTCGGTCGACTCGATGGACACCATCGCCGAACGGGTCGACTCGATCGCTGCGCGGGCGCTGTCGCTCGGGGAGAAGAGCCACGAGATCGGCCGCATCCTCGATGTCATCGACGATCTCGCCGACCAGACCAACCTGCTTGCCCTCAACGCCGCGATCGAAGCGGCCCGGGCCGGCGAGCACGGGCGAGGCTTCGCCGTCGTCGCCTCGGAGGTCCGCAAACTCGCCGAACGCGCGCAGGAGTCGACCGGGCAGATCCAGGCGATCGTCGGGGAGATCCAAGCCGAGACCAACTCGACCATCATCGCCTCCGAGGAGGGCGCCAAAGAGGTCCGGTCCGGCACCCAGCTGGCCCGCGGCGTCGTCGACGCCCTCGAGCGGATCAGCGGCATGGTCGACGAGACGACCACCGCGGCCAAGGAGATCTCGATCGCCACGCAGCAGCAGCGGTCCGCCTCCGACCAGGTGGTCGCGGCGATGACGCAGGTGTCCGACGTCTCCCGGCAGTACGCCGTCGGATCGCGCCAGGCGGCCGCGGCGGCGGGTCAGCTCAACGTGCTGGCGGCCGAGCTGCGTTCGTCGATCTCGCAGTTCAAGGTCTCCTGACCGACCGGCTTCAGACCGGGGCCGGACCCGCCGACCACCAAGACATGCCGGCCTGGGGTGATGATCCCGAGCTGCTCGCGACCTTCCGGGCGGAAGTCGAGGAGCGGCTCGCGTCGCTCCAGGCCGGGCTGCTGGCGCTCGAGACGCACGGCAACCCGCGGCAGGTCGTGACCGGCCTGTTCCGGGACGCGCACACCGTCAAGGGCTCGGCCCGGATGCTCGGGCTCGAGGGCGTGCTGCGCGTCGCGCACAACCTGGAGGACCTGCTCGGCGCACTCCGGGACGGCCGGTTCGGCGTACGCCGGGACCTGGTCGATCTGCTGCTGGCCGCGTGCGACGGGATCGCCCGCGCGCTGCCCGGGCCGGACGCGCTCGACGACGCCGCGCTCCAGCCGCTCGTCGATGCGCTCCGCACGGCTGTCGAAGGTGGCGACGCCGTCGTCCCGACCAGCCCGCTGCCCGCGCCGAACCTGCCGACGCAGCCGACCGCGCTCGAGGCCGAGATCGCCCGGCCACCAGCGGGTGTCCCGCCCAGCGACACGGTCCGGGTGGCTGCATCAAAGGTCTACGACCTGCTGGACACCGTCGGCGAGGCCGACCTTGGCGCCCGGCGGATCGAGCAGACCACCGGGCTGCTGCTCACCCTGACCGCTGAGCAGTCCCGCTGGACCTCCACCCTGCGCCAGGCCACGGCGCGCTGCGGTAGCCAGCTGCCGCCGGATGTCGCCCTTGCCCTGCACCGCCTGATCGGCGCCTCCGACGAGCTGGCCGGCACGGTCCGCGGTCTCCGAGAGCTCGTCGAGGGCCATCACGGCGCGATGGCGCTCGTCCGCGACGGCGCGATGGGCCTGGCGATGGTGCCGGTCCGGCGGGTGTTCGCCGCCCTGCCCCGGATCGTCCGCGACGTCGCCCAGGCCACCGGCAAGGACGTCCTGCTCAGTACGTCGGGGGAGGACGTCGAGCTTGACAAGCAGGTGCTCGACGGGATCGCCGACGCCCTCAAACACCTGGTCATCAACGCCGTCGACCACGGTTGCGAGACCGCAGCCGTCCGGGTCGCGGCCGGCAAGCCCGGCCAGGCGACCCTTCGGGTCAGCGCGCGCAGCGCCGGCGGCACTGTTGTGCTTGAGGTCGGCGACGACGGCATCGGGGTCGACGAGGACGCCGTACGGACCAAGGCGGTGGCCCTCGGGCTGCTGCCGGCCGACACGGCACTGACCGGGCCGCCGTTGCTGTCAGTGCTGTTCGCGCCGGCGTTCTCGACCAGTCAGATCGTCACCGAGACGTCCGGCCGCGGGGTCGGGCTCGATGTCGTCCGCGAGGCCGTTGAGGAGCTCGGCGGCGCCGTCGAGGTGCGCACCGAGGCCGGCGTCGGCACGACGTTCGTCCTCACCCTGCCGATCACCCTGGGTGTGCTTCGCTGCCTGGTCGCCCGGATCGGCGACGAGCGGTACGCCGTACCGGTGCCAGGCGTCGTCGAATCGCTCAGCCTCAAGGGCGCGGACGTGCACACCCTCGCCGGCGCCGCCGTCGTGGTCCGGCACGGGGTCTCGATCCCGTTGCTCGACCTCGGGGCCGCGCTCGGGCTGCCCCGCGGCTCGGGTGAGGCCCCCCGGGCCGCGTTGGTCGTCCGCAACGGCGGGACCCAGGTGGCGTGGGCCGTCGACCGGCTCGAGGGGGAGTCCGAGCTGGTCGTGAAGGACCTCGGCTCGTTCCTCGGGCGGGTCCCGGCCATCGCCGGGGCGACGATCGACGGTGATGGCAGCGTGGTGTGCCTGCTCGACCTGCGCGAGCTCGCCGACCGCGCCGTCGGCGCCCCAGCGGTTGCTGCGCAACCGGAGCCGTCCCGCCCGGTCACCGGTGTGGGCAAGGCGAAGGTCCTGGTCGTCGAGGACTCGATCGGTGTCCGGGAGCTGGAGCGGGTCATCCTGGAGGGCGCCGGGTATCAGGTCGAGACAGCGGTCGATGGGCTCGACGGGGCCAGCCGGTTGCGCGACGTCCCGGCCGACCTGGTGCTGTCGGATGTGGAGATGCCCGGCATGGACGGCTTCGAGCTGACCCGCCTGGTGCGTCGTACGAAAGGATGGGAGAACGTCCCGGTGGTCATCATGACCTCGCGTGGCGAGGAGCACGCCAGGCAGGCCGGGATGGACGCGGGAGCGTCCGCCTACCTGCTCAAACACGACTTCGACCAGGAACAGCTGGTCTCGACAGTGCAAAGGCTGGTTGGCCGCTGATGGCACGCATCGTGATCGCTGATGACAGTCCGACCCTGCGCCGGATCGTCACCAGCGTGTTGACCAAGGAGGGCCACGAGGTCGTCGCCGCGGAAGACGGCATCGGCGCCGTGCAGGCCGTGCTGCTGCACCAGCCGGACGCAGTCGTGCTGGACGTGCAGATGCCCCGGGTGTCCGGCTTCATCGCCGCCCGGCTGCTGAAGGACGACTGGCAGACCGCGGACATCCCCGTGGTCATGCTCACCAGCCTCGACGCGGCCTCGGACCGCTACTGGGCGGGGCAGGCCGGTGTCGACCGCTACCTCACCAAGGACTTCGAGGCGCCCGAGCTGGCCGGCACCATCGAGGAGGTGCTGCTCGCCGCGAGCGCCTCCCGCGGCGGCCGGGACCGGCTGGCCGCCGACCCGCTGGAGGTCTCCGAGGAGGACGTCCTCAGCCGGGTCTGCGACCTGCTCGACCGCAAGTTGTTCGAGAGCTCCGTCGCCCAGTCGGTGATGGCCATCGCGGCGACCGCGAGCGGCCTGGAGGCCTCGGTCGCCGCTCTGCTCGGCGTGCTGCAGCGGTTCGTCGCCTACGACCTGGCAGCGGTCACGCTCGGGGCCGAGGGCACCGCCTATGTGGCCGTGGGCAAGCCGACGTCCGCCGCGCACTACGCCCAGTTCATGGCCGCGGCCGTCGATGGTCTGTCGTCGTACGGCGGGCAGGTGCTCTCGGCCGGCGCGCTCGACGTGCGGCTGGCCCAAGCCGGTGGCCACGTCGTTGCAGACCCCGATGAGCTCGACGATCCGATGGTGACGTTCCTGTCGATGCCGCTGCGCGGGCACGGCGGGGCGGTGGTGGGGGTGCTGGCGTTGTCGAGCGCGATCAAGCACGCGTTCGGGGAGACGGCACTGTCGACCCTCAAGCTGATCGAGGGCCCGGCAGCCATTGTGATCGACAACGCCCGGCTGTCCGGCGCTGGGTAGTCTCGCTCGGGTGATCGATCCGCACGAGTACCGCCGGGTCGTGGGGCGCTTCGCGACCGGTGTGGTCGTCGTGACGACGACGCTCGACGGCGAGCATCACGCGATGACCTGCAGCTCCTTCACGTCGGTGTCCCTCGAACCGTTGCTGGTGCTGTTCTGCGCCGAGAAGATCGCCCGGTTCCACGACGCGGTGCTCGGGGCCGGCTCGTGGGCGGTGTCGGTGCTGTCGCAGTCGCAGGAGCAGGCCTCGCGACACTTCGCCCAGCGCGGGCGCAGCTTCGACGGCCAGTTCGATGAGCACCCGCACGCGCACGGTTCGGCGACCGGCGCGGTCGTGCTGCGCGGCGCGGTCGCCTCGATCGAGTGCCGGACTGTCTCGACGACCGACGCCGGCGACCACACCGTCGTCCTTGGCGAGGTCATCGGCCTCGGCGTCCCCGACCCATCGGCCGGTCCGTTGCTCTATTTCGAGGGGCGTTACCGGGCCTTCCAACCCTGACCTGCGGCGGTGCCCAACCTTCCGTGGATCACCGGACTCCGCGTGGCGCCATGGTCATCTGGACACTCGCCGGCGTGCCAGGTGGCGCCGGGGTCAACCGCCTAGGCCAGGGTCCAGCCCTGGCCGTCCTTGGTGTCCTGCACGACGACGCCGAGCGAGGCGAGCGCGTCGCGCAGCCGGTCGGAGGCGGCGAAGTCCTTGCCGGCCCGGGCAGCGGCCCGCTCGTCCAGCAGGGCGGCCGCGCCTTCGGGCAGCGCCAGCACCGGGGCGGCCTGGCCGACAGAGCGAGCCAGGTCGAGCCCGAGCAGCCGGTCGGCCCAGGCGAACGTCTCGAACTTCGCGCCGGCCGGCACGTCGTCGGCCTTCTCCAGCCGCCGCAGCACCTGCAGCGCCCGCGGGGTGTCGAGGTCGTCGTCGAAGGCGGCCAGCACCTCGTCGGCCCACGTCTGTGCCAACGCGGCCGACGGCGACTCCGCCCAGGCTGCGACGGCGGACCGCCAGCGGTTGAGCGTCTTGTCTGCGGCCGCGATCGTGTCCCAGGACAGGTTGGCCTGCTGGCGGTAGCGCGAGGACAGGAACGCCAGCCGCAGCGCCAGCGGGTCGTAGCCGCGGTCGACGACGTCGGAGACCAGCACCACGTTGCCGGTCGACTTGGCCATCTTGCGGCCCTCGAACAGCAGGTGCTCGCCGTGCACCCAGTGCCGCACCACCTCGTGGCCGACCGCGCTGTCGCTCTGCGCCCGCTCGTCCTCGTGGTGCGGGAAGCGCAGGTCGATCCCGCCGGTGTGCACGTCGATGACCGGGCCGATCAGCGCCAGCGACATCGCCGAGCACTCGACGTGCCAGCCCGGGAATCCGGGCCCCCAGGGGGAGTCCCACGTCATGGCCCGGCCAGCGGCGGCCCGTTTCCACAGCGCCCAGTCGGCGTGGAATCGCTTGCCGGTCGCGGTCGACTCGCCGCTCGCGCCGTGGCCCGCGCGCAGGTCCTCCAGCCGGTTGCCGGAGATGGCGCCGTACGTCGGGAAGGACTGCGCGTCGAAGTAGACGGTGCCGTCGTCCCCGACGTAGGCGTTGCCGGCCGCGATGAGATCCCCGATCAGGGTGAGCATCAGCTCGATGCACTCCGAGGCCCGCGGGGAGGCGTCGGCCGGGTGCACGTTGAGCGCCGCCAGATCGCGGTGGAACGCCTGCTCGTAGAAGCGGGCGACCGCGAACGGGTCCTTGTCCTCCAGCTTGGCCTGCGCCAGCAGCTTGTCCTCGCCGCCGGCGTCGACCGCGCTGTCGTCCTGCAGGTGTCCGACGTCGGTGATGTTCTGCACCAGCCGGACCTGCAGCCCGTGCAGCTGGGCGGTGCGGCGGATCAGATCGGTCAGCAGGAAGGTCCGCAGGTTGCCGACGTGGGCGTAGCGGTAGACGGTCGGGCCGCAGGCATAGATCCGCAGCACCCCCGGGGTCGAGGGCACGATGTCCTCGACCGAGCGGGTGCGGGTGTCGGTCAGTCGCAGCACCGGGCCAGGCTAGTTGAGCCGGGCCCGAGCGGCCCTGGCCTCCCGGCGTACCGCCTCGGCCTGTTCGGGGTCGGCCCCCTCGACCAGGCCCGCGTACTCCTCGAGCACCTGCGCCCCACCGAGGTGGTTGCCCAGCCGGACCAGCAGCTCGCCCTGCTCGCGGCGCAGCGACATCGGGTGGCTGGGCAGCAGCAGCGACAGCTCGGTCGCCCACAGCCGGGTGCGGGCCGATTCGAGCGAGCGCTCCTGCCGGGTGGTCAGGACGCGCACGTTGGTGAGCAGCCTGGTCAGCAGGTCGACGACCGGCAGCGCTGGGACACCGTCGGGCGCGCGGGCCAGCCGACCACCGGCGAACGGATCGACGACGACCTGCTCCCCGGCGGGGTCGCCGATCCCGACGAGCACGTGCCCCGGCAACCCCATCGCGTACGCCGGGACACCGGCTCGCTGGGCGACCTCGACCCAGACCACGGACAGCAGGATGGGCAGCCCCCGGCCACGGCGGAGCACCTCGTGCAGGAGCGAGGACCGGACGTCGTCGTAGTCCTCGGCGAAGCCGGCGAACCCGGCCTGCTCGCCGAGCACGACGCGCAGCGCCTCGGCGGCATGCTCCAGGCTGCCGCCGACGAGCGGCCGGACCTGGGCGGCGAGGGCGTC
>JAYSQK010000228.1:0-2069 GCA_043721555.1 Frankiales bacterium | reverse complement strand
ACGACGTACGTCGATGACGCCGCCGCGGCCCACCTGTGCGCGGCCGATCGGCTGGCCCCGGGGTCGCCGTGCTCGGGCCGGGCCTACTTCATCAGCTCCGGTGATCCCCGGCCGGTGCGCGAGGTCGTCAACGCGATCCTGGCGGCCGGTGGGCTGCCGCCGGAGAGCCGCACCGTGCCGCTCCCCGTTGCCGAGGCGGCCGGTGCGGTGGCCGAGACGCTGTGGCGGCTGCTGCGGCGGCAGGACGATCCACCGATGACCCGGTTCCTGGCCCGCCAGCTCGCGACGGCGCACTGGTTCGACATCAGCGCGGCCCGGCGCGACCTCGGCTACGAGCCACAGGTCGGCCTCGACGAGGGCTTTCGTCGGCTGACGGCGTCGCTGCGGGAGGCGGCCGATCCCGATCCGCGGCGCGCCGAGCCTGGTGTCTCCTGACCGGGTGTGCCACCTTCCCTGCACGGCAACCGCTGAGAGGACACGACTATGACAGAGGTTGCGGACACCGCGCGACGGGCGTCGAACAGCGACGCGATGGGTTGGGGCGCGCGGGCCGGCCTGGCCGCCCGGGCCGGCATCTATCTGCTGATGGGCCTGCTCGCACTCGCCGTCGCGCTGGGCCAGTCCAACTCGCCGACCGACCAGCGGGGCGCCCTGACCGAGGTCGCCCGGCACTCCGGCGGCAAGGTGCTCCTGGTGCTGCTCGCCGTCGGGTTCGCCGGTTACGCGCTGTGGCGGTTCAGCGAGGCGGCGTTCGGCGTCGTCGGCGACGGCAACGGTGCGGGTCCGCGGCTGAAGTCCGCGGTCCGCGGGATCGTCTATTCGTTCTTCGCCGTGACCACGGTGACGATCCTCGTCGGAGCCGGCGGCGAGAAGAGCCAGGGAGCCCAGCAGCAGGGGCTGACCGCCTCGACCATGCGGCACACCGGTGGCCGCTACCTCGTCGGGCTGGTCGGTCTCGTCATCGTCGTCGTCGGGGCCACGATGGTCTACGAGGGCGCCACCCGGAAGTTCGAGAAATACCTGGCCATGTCGCAGATGAGCGCCTCGACCCGGTCGGCCGTCAGCAGGCTCGGGATGGTCGGCACGATCGCCCGCGGCGTGGTCATCGCCCTGGCCGGCGCGCTCGTCGTCGACGCCGCGGTGACGTATCGGCCGGCCAAGGCCAGAGGTCTCGACGGGGCCTTGCGGACCCTCGCCGCCCAGCCCTACGGCAAGACGCTGCTCGGCGCGGCGGCGGTGGGCCTGATCGCGTTCGGGGTCTACGGCTTCGCCGAGGCCCGCTGGCACCGCACCTGAGCAACGTGTGCTGCCGGCCCTGGCGCAGGACGACCCGGTCCGTGCAGCGACAATGCGGGCGTGACCCCCGACGAGGATGTCCTGACCGAGATCGAGCGGCGGGTCCTGTGGCTCGCCACCTCCATCGTGCACGCAGCCAACACCCGGCCGAACACCTCCGGGGTCAAGGTCGGCGGCCATCAGGCGTCGAGCGCCTCGATGGTGAGCGTGATGACGGCGCTGTGGTTCGACGGCCTCACCGAGGCGGACCGGGTGAGCGTCAAGCCGCACGCGTCGCCGGTCTTGCACGCGATCAACTACCTGCTCGGCGGGCTCGATGCGTCCTACCTGTCGCGGCTGCGTGAGCTCGGTGGCCTGCAGCCCTATCCGAGCCGGACCAAGGACCCGGACCAGGTCGACTACTCGACCGGGTCGGTGGGGATCGGCGCGACCGCCCCGGTCTGGGGGGCCCTGGCCCACCGTTACGTCAGCGCGCACTTCGACGTACCGCCTGGTGGTCGGCAGATCTCCCTGCTCGGTGACGCCGAGCTCGACGAGGGCGCGATCTGGGAGTGCGTGAACGACCCGATGGTGCAGCGCCTCGGCGAGGTGCTCTGGGTCGTCGACCTCAACCGGCAGTCGCTGGACCGGATCGTGCCCGACATCCAGGTGGCCAAATGGGAGGGACTGTTCCGGGCC
Organism: Frankiales bacterium; assembly: GCA_043721555.1. GTDB lineage: Bacteria > Actinomycetota > Actinomycetes > Mycobacteriales > SCTD01 > JAYSQK01. Next base: position 95 of record JAYSQK010000228.1, on the reverse strand, counting down.
GCCGGCTGGCAGGTGCTCGAGGTGAAGTACGGCCGACTGCTGCAGGAGCTGTTCACCCGGCCGGGTGGGGAGGTGCTGCGGCGGCGGATCGACGA
>JAYSQK010000227.1:0-1847 GCA_043721555.1 Frankiales bacterium | reverse complement strand
TCCCGGGACCGCTCAATCCCGACGGCAGCAAGGCCAACCCGGCCAACCCGACCGGCGCCCCGCAGCTCTAGCCGCCCGCCTGTGCTGGATCGGGCCGCGCCGCGCCGGGCGGTTCGCGGCCCGATCCAGCACGAGCATCGTCGGCGCAGGAAGCTCAGCGGGCGACGAACGACGCCGGGGACAGCTCCCCCACCGAGCCGTGGCCGGACAGGCCGAGCTGCAGGTCCAGGTCGGCCAGGAAGGCCTTGAGGACCTGCTCGACGCCGGCCTGGCCGCCGAGGGCAAGGCCGTAGACCCACGGTCGGCCGAGCAGCACCGCCGCCGCGCCGAGCGCGAGCGCCTTGACGGCGTCGGCCCCGGTCCGCACGCCGGAGTCGAACAGCACCGGCAGCTCCCCCGCCGCGGCGACGAGCCCGGGCAGCGCGTCGAGCGAGCCGATCGCGCCGTCGACCTGCCGGCCGCCGTGGTTGCTGCAGATGACCGCGTCGACCCCGGCGTCGAGGGCCCGGCGTACGTCGTCGGGGTGCTGCAGCCCCTTGAGCACGATCGGCAGGGTCGTCTGGGACTGCAGCCAACCCAGGTCGTCCCAGGTCAGCGCCGGGTTGTTGAACATCGCCAGGAAGTGCAGCACCGCGGCGTTCGGGTCCTGCTCGGGCGGCACGACGAGCCCAGCCCGGAACGCCGGATCGGAGACGTAGTTGGCGATCCCCTCACCCCGCAGGAACGGCAGGTAGGCCAACGACAGGTCCCGCGGCCGCCAGCCGAGCTGCCAGGTGTCGAGGGTCACGACGAGCGCGGTGTAGCCACTGGCCTGGGCGCGCGCCACCAGCGACGCAGCGACGTCGCGGTCCTTGGGCCAGTAGAGCTGATACCACGCAGGGGATCCCGCCAATTCGGTCTGCAGGTCCTCCATCGAGGTGGAGGACGCCGTGGACACCACCATCGCCAGCCCGAGCGCCGCGGCTGCCCGGGCGACCGCCCGCTCGGCGTCCGCGTGCACGATCGACAGCACCCCGACCGGGGCGAGCAGCACCGGCGCGGGCATCGCGGTGCCGAGCACCGTCGTCGACAGGTCCCGCTGGGCCGGGATCCCGCGCAGCATCCGGGGGACCAGTCGCCAACGGTCGAACGCCTCCCGGTTGGCCCGCATCGTCTCCTCGCCGCCGGCGCCGCCGCTGACGTAGCCGACCGCGCCGGGCGTCATGACCTGCTCGGCCGCGGCCTGTAGCGCCCGCCAGCCGAAGGGCAGGGTCGGCTGCTCGCCGAACAGTCCCTTGAGGTAGACCTCGTTCTGGAAGTCCGCGAATGCCGTCATCCCCGCAACCTCTCACAGGAGCGCCCGTGATCGACCCGGCCGGCAAGGACCTCAAGCGTTACCTGACGGAGGACCCTGGGGGTCCCGTCGTGATGCTCAACCTGCTCCGGTTCGAGCCGGACGGCGGCCGCGAGCGCTACGCCGCGTACCTGGCCCACTTCCGCGAGCACAGCGCCCGGTTCGGCGCCGAGGTGCTGTACGTCGGGACAGGCTCGACCACCCTGGTCGCCGAGCCCGGCCAGGCGTGGGACGCCGTGCTGGTGGTGCGCTACCCCGACCGGCGGAGCTTCTCCCAGATGGTCGCCGACCCGGCGTACCAGGAAGGCACGCACCTGCGCAGTGGCGCGCTGACCGAGGCTGTCCTGCAGGCGACCATCCCCTGGGAGCCTCAGCGGTAGCGGGCGGCCAGCCCTAGCACGAGCTTCACGTACCAGTCGGCGTGGTTGTAGGAGAACACGGCGTCATAGAGCGCCTGCCCGCCCTGGCCCGCGCCGTCCCGGCACAGATAGAGCGCCGCCGCCGGCACCGCGTC
>JAYSQK010000226.1:0-6229 GCA_043721555.1 Frankiales bacterium | reverse complement strand
GCCCTGTTCAACGACGCCGGCCAGGTGCGCGTGCAGAAGCTGCCCTGCGCCCTGCCCGGTCTGGACTCCAAGGTGGTGCACTTCGCCGCCGGGGCGCGGACCAACCCGCACCGGCACGCCGAGGGACAGCACATCATCATCGTGAGCGGCGCGGGCGTCGTCGGCGACGAGAGCGGCGTGCGGGTGGTGCGCACCGGCGACGTCATCACCAGCCCGCCCGGCGGTTGGCACTGGCACGGCGCGCTGCCGACCCAGGCGATGTCGCACGTGACCGTCGAGAACCCGGGGCTCGACCTCGCGGTCGAGCGCCGCGACTGGGACGACGTCTACACCGCCGACCTCGGCGGCTGAGGCGCTCTACGCTCGGGCGGTGCTCACCGCAACGGGTCGCCGGCTCCGCCTCGGCGGCCTGGTCGTCGCCGCGGTGCTGCTGGTGCTGGGCACCGCCGTCGGCGGCGACGACGACTTCCCGTTCGGGCCGTTCCGGATGTACGCCACGGCCGACGACCCGAACGGCCAGGTGCTGTCGACCACGCTCGAGGCGGTGACCGCCGCCGGACGGGCCGTGGCCGTCGACGAGCGCGACATCGGGCTGCGCCGGGCGGAGTACGAGGGGCAGCTGGCGCGGGTCACCCCGGCGGTGCTCCGTCAGCTCGTCGAGGTGCACGCTCGCCGTCGACCTGGCGACCCGGCGTGGGTCGGGTTGCGCGTCGTCCGGACCGCCTACCTGCTGCATCACGGCACGCCGGGGGCCGCCCGCCGCTCGGTCCTGGCCAGCTGGGGCAGCTCATGAGCAGCTGGCTGCTGCAGCCCGTCGCCGCAGCCCGGGTGGCCTGGCTGCGCACGCTGGTCTACCTGTTCGTCCCCGTCGACGTGCTGGTCACGACGCCGTGGGTGGCGCGGCACGACACCGCGCCGCCCACGCTCTACCGGCCGTTACTCCTGGACCGGCTGCTGCACCTGCCGGCCCCCACGACGCTGCTGGTCCACCTCGTCGAGGCGGCGCTGCTGGTCACCGCGCTCGCCGCCGCGACCGGTCGCGCCCCTCGGCTGCTCGGCAGCGCCGTTGCGGCGCTCTACCTGGAGTGGATGCTCATCGCCATGAGTTGGGGCAAGGTCGACCACGACCGCTTCGCCTTCCTGGTGGTGCTGTGCGTGCTGCCGACCGCCGGCCGGGCCGGTCACACCGACCGGACCCCGAACGAGGCCGCGGGGTACGCGGTCCGGGTGACCGGGCTCGCCGTCGTCGCGACGTACCTGCTCTCGGTGGTCGCCAAGGCCCGCTTCGGCGGTGGGCTCCCGCACTGGCTGGACAGCGCGGTGTTCGTCCGGGCCGTGCTGCGGCGCGGGACGGTGCTCGGCACGCCGCTGCTGCAGCACGTCTGGGTGCTGCACGCCGGGCAGTACGCCCTCGTGCTGCTTGAGCTCGCCTCGCCGCTGCTGCTGCTCCTGCGCGGCCGGTGGCTCTACCGCCTCGTGGCGGGCTACGTCGCCTTCCACCTGCTGACCTGGGCCGGCATCGGCATCGTGTTTCTGCCCCACCTGGTCTGCCTGCTCGCCTTGCTGCCGCTCGAGCGGCTCCGGCTGCCGTTCCCAGCGGTGGCTCCGGTGGCCGTCCCGGGTTAGGAGGCGCGCGGCCGCTCGGCCGGTGGCAGCGCGCAGGCCGGGGTGCCGCCCGGCAGCCGCCCCCGGTTGTCGGCGACCCACGTGTAGACCCGGGCGGCGAGCCACGACAGCGGCGGGACCAGCAGCAGCGCGCCGGGCAGCCGCCAGGGCACGGCGCTGGCCAGCAGCAGCCGGGCGACCGCCTCGTGACCGCTGCTGACCCGGCCGTCGTCGGCCACCCACTGCAGCTTGTCCTCGCACTGCTGCCGGGTGAGGCCGAGGGCCGGCAGGTCGGCGTGCTGCCAGGCCAGCACCGCGCCGGCGCGCAGCCGTAGCCGGCCGATCCACCGGACCGCCGAGGTGCAGAAGCCGCAGTCGCCGTCGTAGACCAGGGTGCTCACCCACCGATCCTGGCACGCCCCGGCGGCGCCCCCGCCGTACACTTGGCACTCGTGGGTCCGGAGTGCCAGGGAGGTGCGGCGCAGTGCTCGATGACCGCAAGCTCGAGGTGCTGCGCGCGATCGTCGAGGACTTCGTGTCGACGAACGAACCCGTCGGCTCGCGCGCCCTGGCCGAGCGGCACGGCCTCGGGGTGAGCCCGGCGACGGTGCGCAACGACATGGCGGCGCTTGAGGACGAGGGCTACATCACCCACCCGCACACCAGCGCGGGCCGGATCCCGACCGACCGCGGCTACCGGTTGTTCGTCGACCGGCTCTCGAGTGTCAAGCCGCTGTCGAGCCCCGAACGTCGGGCCATCCAATCCTTCCTCGAGGGCGCGGTCGACCTCGACGACGTCGTCCGCCGGACGGTTCGGCTGCTCAGCCAGCTCACCCACCAGGTCGCGGTCGTGCAATATCCCAGCCTGTCGCGCTCATCGGTGCGGCACCTGGAGATCGTGCATCTCGCCCCGAATCGGCTGCTGCTCGTGCTGATCACCGACACCGGCCGGGTCGAGCAGCGCGTGCTGCAACTGCCGGCCGAGCTCTCCGCCGACGATGTCGGCCAGTTGCGGCAGGCGTTCGGCCAGCGGCTGCACGGCGCGAAGTTGGTCGATGTCCCGGACGCGCTGTCCGACCTGCCCGACGCCGCCCCCGCCGGCATCCGACCGGTGCTCACGAGCCTGATGGCGGTCGTCCTGGAGACCCTCGTCGAGCGGCCGGAGGAGCGGATCGCGCTCGCCGGCACCGCCAACCTCACCCGGCATGCGCTGGACTTCCCGCTGACGTTGCGGCCGGTCCTCGAGGCGCTCGAGGAGCAGGTCGTCCTGCTCAAGCTCATCGGTGAGGCCAACGACCCCACCACCGTGCACGTCAAGATCGGCGAGGAGAACAGTGTGGAGGGACTTCGGTCCACGTCCGTCGTGACCGTCGGCTACGGCCCAGAAGCCGGTGCGTACGCCGGACTGGGCGTGCTCGGCCCGACCCGGATGGACTATCCGGGAGCGATGACGCAGGTGCGGGCCGTGGCCCGCTACGTCGGCGAACTCCTGGCCGGCAGCTAGTGGCGACGGACTACTACGGGCTGCTCGGCGTCGAGCAGTCCGCGACTGACGAACAGCTCAAGAAGGCCTACCGCAAACTCGCTCGCGAGCTGCACCCCGACGTCAACCCTGATCCGGCGGCGCAGGAACGCTTCAAGTCGGTCACCGCCGCCTACGAGGTGCTCTCGGACCCGCAGAAGCGGCAGGTCGTCGACCTCGGTGGCGATCCGCTGCAGAACGGTGGCGGCGGGGGCGCCGGTTTCGGCACCCAGGGCTTCGGCGGCCTCGGCGACATCATGGACGCCTTCTTCGGCGGCAGCGGCCAGGCCCGCGGGCCGCGCAGCCGGGCCCGCCAAGGCGCGGACGCCCTCATCCGGATCGACTGCGAGCTGGCCGAGACGGCCTTCGGCGCCAGCCACGAGCTGACCATCGAGACCGCCGAGCGCTGCGGCACCTGCCACGGCGACGGCACCGCGCCGGGCACCCTGCCGACGACGTGCGACACCTGCCGCGGGCGCGGTGAGGTGCAGCAGGTCCAGCGGTCCTTCCTCGGTCAGGTCATGACGACCCGCACCTGCCCGCGCTGCACCGGCACCGGCACGATCATCGAGCACCCGTGCGGCGAGTGCTCCGGCGACGGTCGGGTCCGGGCCCGCCGTACGTTGACCATCAAGGTCCCCGCCGGCGTCGAGGACGGCATGCGGATCCGGCTGGCCGGCGAGGGCGAGGTCGGCCCCGGCGGCGGTCCGTCCGGCGATCTGTTCGTCGAGGTGCACGAGCGGCCGCACCCGGTGTTCAGCCGCGACGGCGACGACCTGCACTGCACCGTCTCGGTGCCGTTCACCGCCGCGGCCCTCGGTACGACGTTGCCGCTCGAGACCCTCGACGGCGAAGAGCATCTCGACCTGCAGCCGGGCACCCAGCCGGATGAGATCTTCACCCTGCGGGCCCGCGGCGTGCCGCACCTGCGCGGCACCGGGCGGGGTGATCTGCTGGTGCACCTCGACGTGGTCGTCCCGACCAGGCTCGACGACGAGCAGACCCGGCTGCTGCGGGAGCTGGCCAAGCTGCGCGGCGAGGAACGCCCCGGGGTGGCGGCCCGCGCCGGCGGTGGCAGCACGTTCTTCGATCGCCTGCGCGGTCGGTGAGCAACCCGGTCTTCCTGGCCGACGACGTCACCGGCGACCGGGTCGTCCTGTCCGGTCCGGAGGGTCGGCACGCCGCCACCGTTCGGCGGCTGCGCACCGGCGAGCCGGTCGACGTGGTCGACGGCCGCGGTACCAGGGCGTCCTGTGTCGTGACCGGGGTCGACCGGGACGTGGTACGCCTCGAGGTCGTCCGGCGCACCGTCGAACCTGCGCCCTCCCCCCGGTTGGTGCTGGTCCAGGCCCTGGCCAAGGGTGATCGCGGCGAGCTCGCCGTCGAGCTGGCCACCGAGGTCGGCATCGACGAGGTGCTGCCCTGGACGGCCGCCCGGTGCGTCCAGCAGTGGCACGGTGAACGCGGCGAGAAGTCCCTGCAGCGCTGGCGATCGACCGCCCGGGAGGCCGCGAAGCAGTCGCGGCGGGCCTGGTGGCCGGTCGTCAGCGAACCGGTCCGGCTCGACGGGGTGATTGCCCGGGAGGGCACGTTGCTGGTGCTGCACGAGGGCGCCGAGCTGGCCCTGACCGCCGCCCCCTTGCCGGCCGACGGCGACGTGCTGCTCGTCGTGGGGCCGGAGGGCGGGCTCACCCTCGACGAGGTGGACGCGCTGCGGGGGGCCGGCGGACACGTCGTACGCCTGGGCAGCTCGGTGCTGCGGACCTCGACGGCGGGGGCAGCGGCGGCCGCTGTCGTCAGTGCGCGGACAGGTCGCTGGTAGACCGGTCGCCGGCGGATCGGCGTTTGCGCACCAGGTGTACGACGACGGCGAGCACGACCAGCCCGATCAGCAGATAGCCGCCCTGGGCGATGTAACGGCCGATCACATCGCCGACGGCGTAGCCGCCGAGCACGCAGGCGGTGGCCCACAGGATGCCGCCGAGGGCATTCCACAGCGCGAAGGTGCGGTAGGGGAGCTTGGCCATACCGGCCGCACTGGGCACGAGGGCCCGCAGCAGCGCGGTCCAGCGGCCGAAGAAGACCGCCGGCGCCCCGCGACGCTGCAGGAAGCTCGCGGTGGTGCTCCAGCGCTGGTCGCCGACGACCTTGCCCAGGCGGGAGGCCTGCAGGCCGGGTCCGTAGCGCCGTCCGATGCCGTAGCCGACGGCGTCACCCAGGATCGCGCCCAGCACCGCGAGGGCAAGCACGAGGGTCAGGCTGGCCTTGCCCTGGCCGGCGAGCACCCCGCCGACCACCAAGGCGGTCTCACCCGGCAGGACGAAGCCAAGGAAGATCGAGGCCTCCAGGAAGGGCAGCGCGAACACCGCCGCGTAGACGACCCCGGACGGCACGCTCGTCAGGGTGTCCTGGATGAACGTCGTGACCCCCATGCCTGGAGCCTAGGCGAGCCCAGGTGCCCGGGCGCGGTCGCGGGCGGTCCTCAGCCCCGGCGGATCGGGATGACGAGCAGCCGGTTCAACGACCCGTCGCGGGGCGACAGGGTCGAGGCGACCAGCGCCCCGGTCGGCCAGCGGCGCTCGGTCCAGCGCAGCGTGGTCGACCACGGGATGTCCAGGCCGGCCGGGGTGTAGGCCTGGGCCAGCGGCGCGCCGGCCCGCGACAGCAGCCGCACCCGGATCGACTCGCCGACGCCCAGCACCCGACCGGTCACCGTCAGCGGGCTCGTCACGGCCGCGCCGGTCGCCGGCGCCGTCACCTGCAGCGCAGTCCCGTCGGTGACCCCGATGACCGACCAGGGCCGGGTCGCGGCAGTGCCGACCTGCACGAGCCGCATCTGCCCGACCTCCCGACCGCGCACCGACAGCAGGACCAGGCCGTCGCACACACATCGAGGTGGCAGCAGCACCACCCCCCGCACGCCCAGATAGTCGGTGAGGAAATGCTGAGCAGCCCCGCGGCTCGTGCTCGCCCAGGGCTTCGCGGCCGGGAAGGTGGCCGCCTGCTCATCGGTGGCGAATGGCCAGATCGGCTGCCCTGGTGCGGATGTCGTGACCCTGCCGTCGTCTGCGGCGGGGGTCGGCGCGGACGACGCCGCCGGTG
>JAYSQK010000225.1:0-7455 GCA_043721555.1 Frankiales bacterium | reverse complement strand
GCCCAGCGGCAGGTTCTCGCCGTCGAGGTGACCGCGGACAGCCGGCGCGGTCAGCTGCACGACGCCGCCCCTGCCGCCGGCCTCGGTGACGACACCGTCGAAGGCCTCACCGACCCGGTGCTCGAGCACGATCGCCTCGGCCAGATCGACCACCGCCCGGTCCAGCGCGCGGGCCTTGCCGTCAGCCGCGGCCATCTGTTCGGGCAGCATCGGTAACGCCGTACGCGCCCAGGTCGGGACGTCCGCGCCGGCGCACAGGGCCAGGCACACCTCACCGACGTAGCGGTCGGCGAGCCGCCGCAGGGGCGCGGTGCAGTGCGCGTAGATCGAGGCCACGGCGCTGTGCAGGGGCTGCTCCGGCGGCGCGCCGTCGAAAGCCGTGTACGCCGCGCCGCGCAGCAGCCGGGTGGCCAGGCTGAGGAGTGCGGCGTCGGCGGGCCGGCCGGGGTCGAGGCCGCTGACGACGTCGGCGTAGGCCGCGCCGTCCGGCCAGGGCACGCCGAGGGCGAGGGCGGACCGGCGCAGCGAGTCGACCGCCCCCGACTCCGGCGGCGGCAGGGTCCGGAGCAGCCCGACCCCGCCGTCGAGCATCAGCCGGGCCGCCGCAATGCCTGTGAGCAAGCTGATCTGGGCGTTCCAGCCTTCGCTCGGCAACGGTGCCCGGTAGGAGATCGTCGGGGTCGCCCCGTCGGTGACTTCCTGCTCCGGGGTCGGCAGCTCGATCGCGCCCCGGGCCCTCGCCCGCTCCTGCCGCAACTCCCCCACCCGTTTAAGCAGCTGCAGCCCGCCGCCCGCGTCGATGTCGGCCTGCACCCCGGCGTAGTCGAGCCGCTGCCGGCTGCGCACCATGGCCCGGCGTACCTCGGTGGACTGGAGCTCGCCGGTGGCATCGAGCTCGAGGGTCCAGACCAGCGCCGGGCGGACCTGGTCGGGCAGCAGGCTGGCCGCCCCCTCGGACAGCACCGGCGGGTGCAGCGGGGTGCGAGCGTCTGGTGCATAGAGGGTCTCGCCGCGCCGGTGCGCCTCCAGGTCGATCGCCCCGCCGGGCGTCACGAACGCCGCGACGTCGGCGATGGCGTACTGCACGCGATAGCCGGTCCCCCGCTCGGTCAGGCACATGGCCTGGTCGAGATCGGTGCTGCCCGGCGGGTCGATCGTCACGAAGTAGACCCCCGTCAGGTCGTACGACGGGAGCCGCGGCTGGGCCGCTGCCGCGCTGGCCTCGGCCAGCACCTCGGCGGAGAACTCGTCCGGGACGCCGAGCTCGATGCGCAGGGCCTCCCAGCCGGGAACCGGGATCGGCAGGACGACGCGTGAGCTCAGCACTGGCGAACCCGCTAGCGCGGCGTGTCGGGTCCGGGTACGAAGGCCGGGCCGTGACCGGGCACGACCAGATCGACCAGTGCCAACACCCGCTCGCGCTGGCTGCGCAGCTCGGCTCGGTCGGCGGAGTAGGGATCCTCGGCCGGTCCGGCCGCCGTCCACCACAGATGGGTCAGCGCCACGACCCGATCAGGGGTGCCGACCAGGACCGTGAGGTCCTGCTGGGTGTGGCCCGGCGTCGCGAGCAGCCGCACCGACGGCGTGAGCTGCACCCCTTCGGCATCGCGCGGCTGCCACTGGTCGCGGGTGTACACGGCCTGGAAGTCGTGCACCGGCACCTCGCCGAACAGGGCGACATTGACGGTGTGGTCGGGGTGGTGATGGCTCAGGACGATGTCGGTGACGTCCCCGGGGGACACGCCGAGCTGACCGAGCGGATCGGTGATCGACGACCTCGTCGGCACCATCCCGGGATCCACCACGATCACCCGGTCGCCGTCGCGGACGAGGCTCACCGTCCCGGCGACGCGGGGCAACTCGGCATAGCCGGTGAAGAGCACATCGAGCCGGGCGGTGCGCGCCACATCACGAGTCATCAGCAGCCACGCTACGGCTGTCTCGGGTCCACCTGCAACAGTGCCGAGGTGATCGAACGGGAACGTCTTCGGGCCGGGTTGCGCGCGTCCACGCCGTACGCCGCGGCGTCGCTGCTACTCAGCTTCTCCTTCGGCGCGGTCGCCACCGCCGCCGGGCTGCCCAAGGTCGCCGCCGTCGTGATGTCAGCCGTCGTCTACGCCGGGTCCGCGCAGTTCGCCAGCGTCGGCATCCTCGCCGCCGGGGGTGGGATCGGCGCCGCCGTCGCCGCGGCCGCGCTGATGAACTCGCGCTTCCTGCCGATGGGGGTCGCGCTCGGGCCGTCGCTGCCCGGCGGGCCGCTGCGTCGGGCCCTGCAGGGCCAGGCGGTCGTCGACACGTCCTGGGCCCTCGCCGCGCGCGGCGACGGCACCTACGACCGTGCGTTCCTGTTCGGGCACAGCGCGCCGCAGTACGCCTGCTGGGTGCTCGGCACCGGGCTCGGCGTGCTCAGCGGCGGACTCGACACCAAAGCGTTCGGTCTGGACGCCGTCTTCCCGGCGTTCTTCCTGGCCCTGCTGGTCGGTGAGCTGCGCAAGGGAACGCGTACGACGACGGGGGTCGCGCTGGCCGGCGCCGCGCTCGCCCTGGCGCTGCTCCCCTTCGTGCCCGTCGGCGTCCCGGTCCTCGCGGCCAGCGGCGCGGCGCTGGTCGGGCTCCGGGTGCGCGGGTGATGGTCTGGACGACCATCGCCCTGGTCGCCCTGGTGACGTTCGCCATCAAGGGCGGCGGCCCGGCGCTGTTCGGCAACCGGGCCTTGCCCCCGGCGCTGACCCGGGTCGTCGTATTGCTCGCGCCGGCGCTGTTGGCCGCGCTCGTCGTGACGTCGGCGGTGGCCAATGGCCCGCGGCTGCAACTCGGCGCCGACACCGGCGGGGTCGCGGTCGCGGGAGTGCTGCTGTGGCGAGGTGTGACGGTGCTGCCAGCCGTGCTGCTCGCCGCCGCTGTCACGGCTGGCCTGCGCTGGGCCGGTCTCCCCTAGCTGGCTGTAGATCCGTCAAGTTCGTCGATTGGGCGTGTGGTGGCGCTTGCGCTGTGCGGAGTGGTTTTTCGCTGTTGGCCGGTGGTGGTGTTGGGGTCGCGCCTGGGGCGCCCACGCTGACTTATGCGACTTCACCGCGGAGTTTGTGGTGGGTCAGCTGGCCTCGTTCGAGCTACCCGTCGTGGCGAAGGACCCGGGCGCCAAGCTAGGGACGGCGTAACCCTTGCGGGTCCGCCATAGCCAAAGCGGCATCTGTTCCGGGTCCTTCGTGCCACCCAGCGTGGCACGACCGGCCGGAGTTGTGAAGTGCTGGTGAGGCCTCCTGTCCGTGCTCGAGTCGGGGAGGCTCCTCCTCGCTGCTCCAGGGTGCGCCGCTGCTCGTCGCGGTCAACGTCGTTCGTCCTCGCTGCGCTGAGGGCGCTCCACGTTGACAGCTCCTCACCTCGGCGTAGTCGGCAATGATCGAGGAAGAGCCAGCTCTGTTCAGGTCCAGCGGCAGGGGTCGTAGACGGCCTGGTCACGGACCATCGCGAACGCGATCCGGTTCGCCCGGTTCGCCATCGCGCAGGCGATGACTCCGCCCTTCTTGCCGCGGGCCCGGAGCTCCACGGCCCGGGCGGTGGCGGCGGGTTCGTTGAGCCACAACCCGATCCCAAGGTCGATCAGGGCCCGGCGCAGCTCGACGCTGCCTTCCCGGCTGATCATGGTGTCATGACGTTTTCCGGCGGACTCGTACTGGATCGGGTTCAGCCCAGCGCTGCGATAGACCTGCCGCGGGTTGCTGAAACGGGACGGGTCGCCGAGGGCACCGGCGTAGTTCCCGGCCCGGACCACTCCCCAGCCAGGGACGCTGGTCAGGGTCCGGAACGGACTCAGCGGCAGCAGCCGAGCGAGTTCGACCTCCGCCTGCGCGACCTGTCGGTCCAAATCGGACTGCAGCGCCAGGTCAGCAGCGAGCACCTGCCGGGCGATCGCCGCATCCGGCATCGGCAGGGCATCGCGGGCAGCAGCGAGCAGCTTGTCCGCGATCGGCTTACAGATCTGCACCCCACGGCTGGCACCGAACCGGACCAGTCGGCAACTGCCCAGCGCGACCAGCCGGGTCGGGTCGGCGAACTCAGCCGCAACCAACCGTCCGACCTTGGTGCCCAGCACATCAGGCAACGCCAAGGTCAACCCCGGGAAAGACCGGTCAAGCTGACCAAGGAGCTGGTTTTTCAACCCGCTCCGGATCTCGACCCTACGGGCCCGGTGCGCCGACCAGGCCGTCAACTCCACCAACACCGACTCCGTCGCAGTGACGCCGTCATCGCGTCCAAGTCGATCACATCGGTCTTGATCGTCCGCTTACCCAGCACCTTGCGTTGCTCAGTGACATGCGCCGGATTCAACTCGAGCAGCTCCCACCCTGCCGGCCAAACCGCCGCAGCCAGCAACGGCAGGTGATAGTGCCCAGCCGCCTCGATCCCGACCTTCACCACAGCGTCCGACGGCAGCAACCGACTGATCCGACCGACCACCTCCCGGACCGACGGTGCCGTCATCGGACACCCCAACCGGGGCTGCAACAGCAGGTGACGGGCGACGTCCGTCACCGACACCGCAAACTCGTTCTTGCCCACATCGACCGCAACCACGATCGTCGAGGACAACACAGGATCAGCATGAACCACCACCAGACCCACCTCCGGGGGTGTGCCGGAAGACCACGCGCATCTACGCCAGACCTTCAGACGGAAGAACCTGACGGTCCCTTCCTCGCACCTCCGGAGGTGCCTGTGAAGAAGGCCGCCTACCGAGGATCTATATCAGCCGGCGTGCACCGTGGTCAGCGGTTCGCTGCCCCCGGCGTCCGGGCGTGGACGGGGCTGCGGAACGAAGCGCTGGTGCCGGATCGTGCCGGGGCTGACCGGCCGGCCGGTATGCCAGCCCTGGACCGTGTCGCAGCCGGCATCGGCGAGTGCCTCCAGCGTCGGCTGGTCCTCGACGCCCTCGGCGACCACCCGCAGCCGCAGGTCGTGGGCCAGGCCGATGGTGCTGGCGACAATCAACGCGCAGGACTCGTCGGAGAGCAGGTCCCGGACGAACGACCGGTCGATCTTCAGCTCGTCGATCGGGAGCAACCGCAGATAGCCCAAGCTGGACAGCCCGGTCCCGTAGTCATCCAGGGACAGCCCGACACCGAGGGTACGAAGGTCGAGCAGGGTGGCGATGATCCGGTCCGGATCGCTCATCACCACGGTCTCGGTCACCTCCAACCGCAGGTGCTGGGGCGCCACCGCATGCTCCCGCAGCAGCTGGGCGACGATCTTCGGCAGGTCTGCGTCGAGCAGGTCCGGAGCGCCGAGATTCACCGCGATGTGTACGTCGCGGCCGCTCGCGAGCAGTTCCTGCAGGAAGGCGATGGCTTGGCCCAGCACCTGCAGGGTCAGCGCCGGGAGCAGCCCCGACCGCTCGACGGCCGGCAGGAAATCACCCGGGAGCAGCAGGCCACGAGTCGGGTGCTGCCAGCGGACCAGGGCCTCGAAGCCGACGACGTTGCCGTCCCGCGGATCGGTCTTCGGCTGGTACCAGGCGTGCATCTGGTCGCCGGCGCGCAGGGCCACCCGCAGTTCGCTGAGCAACGTCAGCCGATCTCGGGTCTGCTGGTCCAGGGTGGCGTCCCAGCTGACGGTCCCGATGTGGGTGTCCTTGGCGCGGTACAGCGCGAGGTCGGCCCGCCGCAGCAACTCACTCGAGACTTCGCCCGGCTGGCCCAGCTCGGTCAGGGCGACGTGTCCGATGCTGACGCCGACGACGACCTGGGTGGTCGCGACCAGCACAGGCCGGCCGATCACGGCTCGCAGGGCGGCGGCCAACTGCGGCCCGGTCTGGCCGGTGCGGGCGCTCCGCATGCCTCGCGGCATCAACACCGCGAACTCGTCGCCGCCGAGCCTTGCCACCAGGCAGCCGGTAGCGGTGCTGCGCAGGAGGCCGGCGATCATGGCGAGCAGGTCGTCACCGGCGGCATGCCCGAGGCTGTCGTTGACCTCTTTGAAGCCATCGAGGTCGAGCAGCAGCAGCTCGAGGGGCCGGTCAGCCGATGGCGGCAGCTGTTTCGCGGTCGCGGTGATCGCCTCGAGCAGGGCGCGCCGGTTGGCCAAGCCGGTGAGCTCGTCGGTGCGGGCCTGCGCTCGGGTCCGCTCCAGCATCCGGCCCTGGGCGAACAGCTGGGACGTCCGGCAGACGGCGAGCACCACGCACAGCGAGGCCGACCACACCGCCACCATCGGCACCATCGTGTAGCTCCCGGCGACCAGCACCGCCAGCGCGGTCAGCGTCGCGAGCGCCGGCAGGGCAGATGAGGCTGATCGACGACGGGCCGCCGCGGTGCCGATCGTCGGTGCGTACGTCGCAGCGAGGGCGACGAAGACCGGCCCGCCGGTGTAGAGCACGTCGAGGTAGCTGCCGAAATGGAAGCGCCCGGCGACCGTCGCCAAGCCGTAGAGCGCGTCGCCGACGGTCATCAGCGCGAAACCGAACAACAGCAGCCGCCAGGTCCGGTCGATCCGGCCACCGGTCAATGACAGCCCGGTCAGCGTCACGACGAACAACGTGAAGCCGCCGACCGGGTAGGCCAGGGCGTAGACGACATGCACGAGGCTGCCGCGGAGCAGCGACGGGTAGGCGGCGCAGACGGCGGTCACGCTGACTGCCGCGACGCCGCTGAACACCAGGCCGGCCTCGAGCATCGACCCGGTGTCGCGCCGACCCGCCCGCTGCCGAGCCAACACCAGCAGACCCGCGTCGGCCAACGGATAGAGCAGCAACGACGAGGCGTCCGAGAGGTTGAGCCCACCCGGGCCCATCTGCTGACTCGCCGCGAACCAGAACTGGATGACGAAGCCGCCCGCGTATCCGAGCAGACCGAGGCTGAGCAGCGCCCACACCCGGCGACCGGGCCCGCGTCGCCGGGCGGCGAGCAGCGTGACCACGGCGGCGGTGAGCGTCGTCACCGCCAGGGCGACCTGCTGGAAGCGCAAGGCCCCAGCGCCCCCCGGCAGGGCGGCGCCAACCATGACGAGAGCCCAGCCGAGCAGCACGACGACGGTTCGGCCCGTGCGAGCTCCCAGCCCACCCAGACGGCTCATGGATGGGGGTTCGGCACCAGGGTTCGCTGGCTCCATCATCCAAACGGCTCAATCTCGGGGTAGTTACGCCCAGCCGGCGGCGGACCGGTCGGGCACATCCCCCGTTCCCGCCGCCGCCACTCCCGCTGCCGCGAGTCCCGGTGCCGCCCCCACTCCCGGCGCCCCCACCACTCCCGGTGCCCCCACCACTCCCGGTGCCCCCGCCACTCCCGGTGATCCACGGATGGTTGGGCACGCGGATGATCTTTGCGGAGGTGCCCCGGCTTCCGTGGATCACCGCAGCGGGGGGCAGCGGGGGGCAGCGGCGGTGGCAGCGGCGGTGGCGGACGACCGGGCACCGGCCGTCTCCCGGAGCCGGCTCCGCGGCGCGCGGCGGCCCGGCGATGG
>JAYSQK010000224.1:0-5644 GCA_043721555.1 Frankiales bacterium | reverse complement strand
GCGGCACTGATTTGGCTGGTGTCATGCGAGGACAGCAGGGTCGGGTCGTACGACGGGCTGCTGGCCATGGCAAGGACCGCCCCGGTGCGGGGGTCGAGGGCGACGACGGCGCCGACCTTGCCCTTCAGCCCGTCGTACGCGGCCTGCTGGGCGGCCCGGTTGAGGGTCAGGACGATCGAACCGCCCTGCGGCGCGTTGCCCGTGACGTAGTCCGACAGCCGCCGGACGAACAACCGGTCGTCCTCACCGGAGAGCACCCGGTCGTCCTGCCGCTCCACCCCCGTGCGGCCGTAGAGCAGCGAGTAGAAGCCGGTCACCGGCGCGTAGACCTCGCCACCGGGGTAGGTGCGCAGGTAGGTCAGGCTGTCGGTCGTCCGCACCGAGGTCGCGACGGTCTGCCGGTTCTTGCCGGTGCCCAGCACGATCGGACCGCGCTGCCGGTCGTAGGTGCGCACCAGCACCCGCCGGTTGCGTGGGTCGTCGCGGTAGCTCTTGGCCTTGACCACCTGGACGTAGTTGACGTTGATCAGCAGGAGGCCGAACAGCAGCAGGCAGGCGACGGCGACCTTGCGCAGCGGGGCGTTCATCGCCGGACCACCTGGGTCTGCGCCTCGGCGAGCGATGCGCGCGCCGAGGCCGGCGTGACTGGGCTCGGCGCCGGCCGGCGGGCGGCGTCGCTGATCCGCAGCAGGATCGCCACCAGGCCGTAGTTGCAGACGACCGAGGACCCGCCGTAGGACAGCCACGGCAGGGTCACGCCGGTGAGCGGGATGAGACCGGTGACGCCACCGACGATGACGAAGACCTGCAGGGCCAGGGCGAACGACAGGCCGGTCGCGAGCAGCTTGCCGAACGAGTCGCGGCACGACAGGGCAGCCCGCAGCCCGCGCTCGACAATGATGGCAAAGATCATCAGCACCGCCATGACGCCGATCAGACCGAGCTCCTCGCCGATCGCCGCCAGGATGAAGTCGGTCTTGGCGAACGGCACCGTGCCGGGCGCGCCCTCACCGAGCCCGGTCCCGGTGATGCCACCGGTCCCCATCCCGAACAATCCCTGCACGAGTTGGTAGCCGCTGTTCTGCGCGTCGGCGAACGGGTGCAGCCAGGTGTCGACCCGCAGCTGGACGTGGTGGAACAGCTGGTAGGCCGCGAACGAGCTGCCGGCGAACAACGCGAGGCCGATCAGCAGCCAGGAGGTGCGCTCGGTGGCGACGTAGAGCATCACGATGAAGATGCCGAAGAACAGCAGCGAGGAGCCGAGGTCCTTCTCGCGCACGAGGACCGCGATGCTCGCCACCCAGGCGAGCAGCACCGGCCCGAGATCGCGGGCCCGGGGCAGGTCCAGGCCGGCGACGCGGCGGCTGGCCAGCGACAGCACGTCGCGCTTACTGACCAGGTAGCTCGCGAAGAAGATCATCAGCAGGACCTTGGCGATCTCGCTGGGCTGCACCGTCATCGGACCGACCCGGATCCACAGCCGGGCCCCGTTGATGGTGGCGCCGACCCCGGGCAGGGCGGGCAGCAGGAGCAGGACCAGCCCGGCGGCCGCGCAGGTGTAGCTGTACCGGGCCAGCCGGGTGTGGTCGCGCACCACCAGCAGGACCGCGATGAACGCGGCGACCCCGACCCCGGTCCAGATCAGCTGCAGCGGGGCGTCCGGCCTCGGCAGGTGCCGGCCGGCCTGCCGGGCTCTGTCGGCGGCGGCCAGATCGAGCCGCCGGATCAGCACGACGCCGAGGCCGTTGAGCAGCGCGACGCAGGGCAGGACCAGCGGATCGGCGTACGGCGCGGTACGCCGTAACACCAGGTGGGCCAGCCCGAACAGCGCGCCCAGCCCGAGGCCGTAGCCGAGGGTGCCCGAGGGAATCCGGCCGTTCTGGGAGATGCCGACCGCCGCGTAGCCGCTGGCGGCGAGCAGGGTGGCGAAGACGAGCAGCAGCAGCTCGGTGCGGCGGCGGTGGCCGCCGGACGGCACGGGCAGCGCGGTCATGGCGCCGGACTCGGGATCGGGCCCGGCGGGCACGGGGCGGGGCTGGCGCTCGTCGGCGCCGGCGAGGCGAGCGGGCAGGCGAAGCCGCCCTGCTGCTCGAGCCGGGTGACGATGGCCCGGGCGTCGGGCTTGCTCTTCGCGACGATCCCGCGCTCGACCCGCTCGCGGTAGACCTCCGGCAGCTGATCGGTGGTGAGGTCGGTGCGCTCGTCGACGGTGGCGAGCGACAGCCCGGCGACGCCACCTCGGACCCCCCGGAAGACCGCGACGTGCTGGCCCTGGACGCCGACGAAGTACTGCGTGCGCACGTACGCCCAGCCGGCACCGGCCCCGATGACCAGCAGGGCCAGGACGCCGGCCAGGACGAGCCCGGCCCGGCGGCGGCCCCTGTGGTTGCGGGGGGCTGCGGCCGGGGGGGCGGCCGCGGCCGGTGCTTCCCGGCCCTCGGCGACCTGCGCCCGGCTGGCGGCGCTGTCGGCGACGCCTGGTGGCGGGGCCTGCGGGGCTTCGGCGGCGGCGCCGGCAACGACCGGCACCAGCACCGGACTGCGCTCGCCGTCGACGGCGTCGGCGACGACGACCGTGACGTTGTCCGGACCCCCACCTCGTAGGGCCAGGGAAACGAGGCGGTCGACGGCCGCCTGCGGATCGGGGATCGACAGTGCCTCGCGCAGGGTGTCCAGGCTGCCGACCGGACCCGTCAGCCCGTCGCTGCACAGCAGGTAGCGGTCACCCTCGCGGATCTCCCGGACCGACAGGTCCAGCTCGATGTCGGGCCGGCCGTCCAGCGCGCGGGTGATCATCGACCGTTGCGGGTGGGTCGTCGCCTCCTGCTCGCTGATCCGGCCTTCGTCGACGAGCGTCTGGACCAGGGTGTGGTCATGGGTGATCTGGCTGAGCTGGCCGTCGCGCAGCAGATAGCAGCGCGAGTCACCGACATGCAGCAGACCCATCCGGCTGCCGGCCGACAGGATCGCGGTGAGGGTGGTGCCCATGCCCTCCAGGGAGGGATCGCCGGCGACCATGTCGTGCAGGTGCTCGTTGGCGCGTTCGGCCGCCTCACGCAGGGCCGTCAGCAGATCCGCGCCGGGGGCATCCTCATCCAGCGGAGCCAGCGAGGCGATCGCGACGGCGCTGGCCACCTCACCGGCGGCGTGACCACCCATGCCGTCCGCGACGGCGAGCAACCTCGGTCCGGCGTAGACGCTGTCCTCGTTGCCGGTCCGGAGCAGCCCGGTGTGCGAGCGCGCGGCGAAGCGCAGGGCCAACGTCACCGGCGCAACTCGAGGACGGTTTTGCCGATCTTGATCTGGGCGCCGAGCGGCACCGGGGTCGGGCGGCTGACCTTGCTGCCGGCCAGGTAGGTGCCGTTGGTGGAGCCCAGATCCTCGACCAGCCAGGACCCGTCGCCCGGCACCAACCGGGCATGCCGGCTGCTCGCGTAGTCGTCGGTCAGGACCAGCGTCGAGTCGTCGGCCCGGCCAAGGGTGACCGGCACATCGGCCAGGGTGACGGTCGTGCCGGCGAGCGAGCCTTCGGTGACGACGAGCCGCCGGGCGGCGCTGCGCTTGACCGTCTTGGCCGGTCGCGCCGGCGTGGCGTTCGCCCGAGGCTTTCGGGCCGGGGCGGCACCGGACCGGCCGAACAGATCGGTGCGGATCGTGCGGACCGCGGCGAGCACGAACAGCCAGAGCAGGATGAGCATGCCGTATTTCGCGACCGCGACGACGAGCGCGCTGCCCATCTAGCTCCCCGCCCGGTAGACCAGCTCGGTCGTGCCGACCCCGATCCGGTCCCCGTCCTGCAGCGGCGACACCGACACCGCCTTACCGTTGACGCGGGTGCCGTTGGTCGAGCCGAGGTCGGCGACGCTCGCCGAGCCGCCGTCGAGGCGGACCTCGGCGTGCCGCCGGCTGACGCCGGCGTCGTCGAGCCGGAGCCCAGCCTCGGCGCCGCGACCGACCACGAGCGACGGACCGGTCAGCGCGACGATTCGCTCCTGGGCGCCGTCGCGGCCCTGCCGCAGGACCAGCTGCGGAGCGGCCGCCGGCACCGGAAGGGCCTGCTCGGAGGTCCCGGAGGTGCTGCTGCGGACCCGGAACACGCCGGTATCCAGGCCGTCGACCTGCTCGAACCGCACGCCCACCGGACCGACGAACGACCAACCCTGCTCGACAGCGTGCTCGGACACCATTGCTGCCAACTCGGCGCGCAACGGTGCGTCGTACGTCGAGAGGCGGGCGGCATCGGAGGCGCCCAACTCGACGGTGTAGTCGTTGGGGACGAGCACCCGGCCGGGACCGAGGATGGCCTTTTTGTCGTCGGCCTCGCGAACCAGGGCAGCGGCAACCTCGACCGGTTCGACGACCCCACCGAAGGCGCGGGCGAACACGCCCTCCACCAGGCCTTCGAGCCGACGCTCGAAGCGCTGCAGCACGCCCACGAGGCTCCCCTTCCCGTCGTGGCGTGATCGTATCTGTGCGCCCGTTGGCGGCGGCCGTGGCCGGCTCGGGTGCTAGGTTGGCCGCCGCACTCGGGCGAGTGGCGGAATGGCAGACGCGCACGGTTCAGGTCCGTGTGTCCGAAAGGACGTGGGGGTTCAACTCCCCCCTCGCCCACTATCCACAGACAGCCCTTGACCTGGGTTTTCTGTCGGCGAGCGCCCCTAGCGTGACTTCCAAGGCATAACGACGGCATAACCGTTGATCTTGGAGGCCTCATGGCGAGCGTCGTGACCCGCAAACACAAGAGCGGAGAGTGCACCTTCAGGGTGCAGTGGTTGCTCGGCGGCGGTCGCGGTGCGCCGTGGCAGTCCGAGTCCTTCCAGGACCATCGAGCTGCGCTGAAGTTCCAGTCGCTTGTCGACGCCCACGGACAGCGCTGGCCGGAGGGCTGGGTCAAGGGAATTGGCTTCGCCACGCTCGCTGAGGAGGTCGACGAGCATCCGCTGCTGGAGTTCGGCGGCGCGTACGTCCGCCGGCTGACGAGCACCGGCCCGGACACGCAAACGCGCTACCTCAAGCAGCTGACGTCCCTCGTCGGCTGGCTACGAACGATCAAGGGCGTGGAGCCCACCGTCGAGAACGTCACCGGCGACGACGACCGGGACTGGATCGTGTCCCGGCGAAAGGCGGGCATGAGCCCGAAGACGATCGCCAACTACCACGGCTTCCTATCCGCCCTGTTCAAGAGCGCGATCGGCAAAGGGTTGATCACGAGGAACCCGTGCGAAGGTGTGAAACTGCCGCCGCTTGCTTGAGGCAGCCGTGGAGGATCCCGACCTGACGGTTGGCGAGCTGTCGGATCGCTGCCTGGTGGCCGATGTTCCTGGCCCGGAGAGCCTGGTAGTAGGCGCGGGCGCCGGGTGAGCCGCGCATCGAGCAGAAGGCCCATTGCTGCACGGCGTCGGCGAGGACGCCGCCGTCGGGCACCCGCTCCTCGAACTCGCGGGCGACGCCGACAAGCTCGGAGAGGTTCTTGACCCGGCTCTCGTCCTGCGGATCGCTGCTCTCGGCCAACTCGGTGAGGTAGCCGGTGCGGTCGAGCACGGCATCGAGGACCTCAGCGGGGGGCATGTTGCCGATGACCAGCGCCCGCAATTCGTCCATCAGATCGGCGAACTCGCGGACCGCCTTCGCGCTGCGGGGCGCC
>JAYSQK010000223.1:0-3543 GCA_043721555.1 Frankiales bacterium | reverse complement strand
TCGCCTCGATAGTGACCGCATCGGTCGCCACGTCGACGACCTTGGCGCGGAACAGCGCAGCGGTCTCGAGCACGTGCGAGCGGGTCGCCGGATCGGCCTTGACCTTGATCAGGACCAGCTCTCGTTGCACCGCGGTCGCCGGGTCCAGCTCGACGATTTTGAGCACGTTGATCAGCTTGTTCAGCTGCTTGGTGACCTGTTCGAGCGGCAGGCCCTCGACCTCGACCACGATCGTCATACGGCTGACCGCGGCGTGCTCGGTCGGCCCGACGGCCAGCGAGATGATGTTGAAGCCGCGGCGGCTGAACAGCGCCGCGACCCGGGCGAGGACGCCCGGCTTGTCCTCGACCAGCACCGACAGGGTGTGCCTGCTGACAGCAGCCATCTCAGACCAGCCCGCCGCTGTCCCAGTCGGGCCGCGTGTCGCGGGCCGCGAGGATCTCGTCATTGCTGGTGCCGGCCGGCACCATCGGCCACACCATCGCATCCTGTCCGACCACGAAGTCGATGACGACGGGCATGTCGTCGACCGCCATCGCCTTCTCGATCGTCGCGTCGACCTCGTCCTTGGTCTCGCAGCGCAGCCCGACACAGCCCATCGCGTCGGCGAGCTTGACGAAGTCCGGAATGCGTTTGGACTGCAGGTTGGTGTTGCTGTAGCGGCCCTCGTAGAACAGCGTCTGCCACTGCCGCACCATGCCGAGGTTGCCGTTGTTGATCACCGCTACCTTGATCGGGATCCCCTCGATCGCGCAGGTGACGAGCTCCTGGTTGGTCATCTGGAAACACCCGTCACCGTCGATGGCCCACACCGTCGCGTCGGGTCGGCCGACCTTCGCCCCCATGGCGGCCGGGACGGCGTAGCCCATCGTGCCGAGCCCGCCGGAATTGAGCCAGGTGTAGGGGTGCTCGTAGGCGATGAACTGCGAGGCCCACATCTGGTGCTGACCGACGCCGCTGGCGTAGATGGCCTCCGGGCCGACGATCTGGCCGATCCGGCTGATCACGTGCTGTGGCGCGAGCGAGCCGTCGGTCGGCTCGTCGTAGCCCAGCGGGTAGGTCCGCCGCCAGCTGTCGAGCTGTCGCCACCAACCGGTGAGATCGGCCCGGGTGCCGGCGGCGTAGACGTCCTGGACGGCGACGACGAGGTCGGCGACCGCCTCCCGGCAATCCCCCACGATCGGCACGTCGGCCACCCGGTTCTTGCCGATCTCGGCCGGGTCGATGTCGGCGTGGATGATCTTTGCCGACGGCGCGAAGCTGCTGAGCTTGCCGGTGACCCGGTCGTCGAAGCGCGCACCGAGCACGATGAGCAGATCGGCCTTCTGCATGGCGGTGACGGCGGCGACGGTGCCGTGCATGCCCGGCATGCCCAGGTGCTGCGGGTGGCTGTCGGGGAACGCCCCCCGCGCCATCAGCGTGGTCACGACGGGGATGCCGGTCAGCTCGGCGAGCACCCGCAACTCGGCGGCGGCGCGGGCCTTGAGCACGCCTCCCCCGACGTACAGGACGGGGCGGTTGGCGTCGGCGATGAGGCGGGCGGCCTCCCGGATCTGCTTGGCGTGCGGGCGGGTCACCGGGTGGTATCCGGGCAGGTCGAGCACCGGTGGCCAGGAGAACTCGCCCTGCGCCTGCAGGATGTCCTTGGGGATGTCGACCAGGACCGGTCCTGGCCGTCCGGTGCCGGCCAGGTGGAAGGCCTCGGCGATGGTGCGCGGGATGTCAGAGGCGTCGTGCACCAGGAAGTTGTGCTTGGTGATCGGCATCGTGATGCCGCAGATGTCGGCCTCCTGGAAGGCATCGGTGCCGATCGCGGCACTCGGCACCTGACCGGTGATGGCGACGAGGGGGACGCTGTCCATGTAGGCGTCGGCGATCGGCGTGACGAGGTTGGTCGCGCCCGGTCCGCTGGTCGCCATGCAGACCCCGACGCGACCGGTCGCCTGCGCGTAGCCCTCGGCCGCGTGACCGGCGCCCTGTTCATGCCGGACCAGGATGTGCCGGAGTTTGGTGGAGTCGAAGATCGGGTCGTACGCCGGGAGAATGGCGCCGCCCGGAATGCCGAAGACGACCTCGGCGCCGACGCTCTCCAGGCTGCGCACGAGCGACTGGGCTCCGGTGAGGCTCTCGGTCATCTGCTGGTCCTTCTCGGTGTGCGGGCGAAAGGGGTGTGCGGGCAAAAAAGAACCCCTCGTGCCAGGCACGGAGGGGTGAGCGCGTCTGCCGGGATCGGCGGACGCGCTAGGGAACTACGAGGCACTTGGGCACCCACCAACAGTGCCGTGCCGCCCCGCCGCTGTCAAGCCAGTGAGACGGCCATCTCACCAGCTGGGATCAGCCGGTGATGGCACCCTGCGCGGCCGAACCAACCAGTTTTGCGTACTTCCCAAGCACGCCAGTGGTGTAACGCGGCTCGAGTGGCTTCCAACCGGCACGGCGCACCTCCAGGACGGCGGCGTCGACGAGCAGATCCAGGGTGCGCGCGGTGACGTCGAGCCGGATCCGGTCGCCGTCCTCGACGAGCGCGATCGGGCCGCCGTCGGTGGCCTCCGGGGCGACGTGGCCGACGCACAGTCCCGTCGTACCGCCCGAGAAGCGTCCGTCGGTGAGAAGCAGGACATCTTTGCCGAGCCCGGCACCCTTGATGGCGCCGGTGACCATCAGCATCTCGCGCATACCGGGGCCTCCCTTGGGGCCCTCGTAGCGGATGACGACGACACAGCCCTTTTCGAGGGTGCCGTCGACGACTGCGTCCATCACGCCCTGCTCACCGTCGAAGACCCGTGCCGGCCCCTCGAAGACGTCGCTGTCGAAGCCGGCGGTCTTGACGACGGCGCCGTCGGGCGCGAGCGAGCCGCGCAGGATCGTCAGGCCGCCGGTCTTGTGCATCGGATTGGACATCGCCCGGATCACATCGCCGTCGGGTGCGGCGGGCGCAAGTTGCTCGAGGTTCTCGGCCATCGTGCGGCCGGTGCAGGTGAGCGCGTCGCCGTGCAGCAAGCCGGCGTCCAGCAGCGCCTTCAGCACGACGGGGACGCCGCCGATCCGGTCGATGTCGGTCATCACGTAGCGGCCGAACGGCTTGACGTCGGCCAGATGCGGCACCTTGTCGCCGATCCGGTTGAAGTCGTCGAGGGTGAGCGGGACCCGGGCCTCATGCGCGATCGCCAGCAGGTGCAGCACGGCGTTGGTCGAGCCGCCGAGGGCCATCACGACGGTGATGGCGTTCTCGAAGGCCTGCATCGTCATGACCTTGCGCGCCGTGATGCCCTGCTCGATGAGGCGTACGACGGCCTCGCCGGAGCGGATCGCGATGTCGTCGCGCCGGCGGTCGACAGCCGGCGGGGCGGCCGACCCGGGCAACGCCATGCCGAGCGCCTCGGCGGCGGCGGCCATCGTGTTGGCGGTGTACATCCCGCCGCAGGCACCCTCCCCGGGACAGGTCGCCTTCTCGATCTCGGTGAGCTGCTCGCGGGTGATCAGCCCGCGCGCGCAGGCGCCGACGCCCTCGAAGACATCGATGATCGTCAGGTCCTTGCCGCC
>JAYSQK010000222.1:0-2606 GCA_043721555.1 Frankiales bacterium | reverse complement strand
CTTGCGCGGCGCCGGTCCGGTAGGCCGCCGCACGGACCCGGTCGGCGCAGCGTCCACGGCGAGGTCGCCTGGGGCCGCGGCCTGCATCGCAACCACCGGCGCAGCGGTCCGGCTCGTCGCGGCCCGGCCCGGCCGGCTCCCGGTCCGCCGGGCGATCACCCGGGCGGACAGCGCCTTGAACTGCGGCTCGCGCTCCTTGAGGTCGGCCAGCAGCGGCGTGGCCAGGAACAGGCTGGAGTAGGCGCCGGAGGCCAGGCCGACGAACAGTGCGAGCGCAAGGTCTTTCAGGGTGCCGGCGCCGAGCAGCAGCGCGCCGACGAACAGCAGTCCGGCGACCGGCAGCAGGGCGATCAGCGAGGTGTTGATCGAGCGCATGAAGGTCTGGTTGACCGCCAGCTCGGCGGCCTCGCTGTAGGTGGAGGTGCTGCCACCGGCCAGCCCGCGGGTGTTCTCCTCGACTTTGTCGAACACCACGATCGTGTCGTAGAGCGAATACCCCAGCACCGTCAGCAGGGCGATCACCGTCGACGGCGTCACGACGAAACCGAGGATCGAGTAGATCCCGGCCGCCAGGATCAGGTCGTGGATCAGCGCGATGATCGCCGCGGCGGCCATCTTCGGCTCGAACCGGATCGAGATGTAGATGATCACTGCGATGAGGAAGGCGAACAGCCCCTGCAGGGCTTTGTTGGTGACCCGCTTGCCCCACGACGCGCCGACGTTGTCGCTGTTCACGTCGTTGTCGGACACCTTGTACTGCTTCTCGATCGCCAACAGGGCGCCCTTGCGCTCGGCGTCGGTGAGCGGGCCGGTCTCCACCCGCAGCGAGGTCTTGCCCTTGGTGTCCCTGGTCGTCTGCACGATCGTGTCGCGCAGGTTCTGCGAGGCGAAGAACGTCCGCGCCTGCGCCGTGCTCACGCCGGGCGCCGGGAAGGTGAAGACCTCACCGCCCTTGAACTCCACCCCCAGGTTGAAGCCGCGGAACAGCATGCTGGCGAGCGCGATGACGACGAGCACCAGCGACACGACGTAGAACCGCCTGCGCCGCTGGATCAACGGGAACGCGGTCTCACCGCGGTAGAGCCGGCGGGCGAGTCCCATGCTCAGGCCTCCAACGGGGTCGGGTCGGCAAGGATCGAGCCGGGCGGTCTGGCCGTACGCCGGGACGCGCCGAGCGACGGCTCCCCGCCGTCCGGTCCGTGGAACCCGGTGAGCCGGCTCTTGCTGAACCACCGGTAGCGCGACAGCAGCGACAGCAGCGGCCGGGTGAACAGGAACACCACCACGACGTCGAGCAGCGTCGACAGGCCCAGGGTGAAGGCGAAGCCCCGGACCCCACCGACCGAGACGAAGTACAGGATGACCGCGGCCAGGAACGACACCGTGTCGGCGGACAGGATCGTCCGCCTGGCCCGCACCCAGGCCCGGTCGACGGCGGAGCGCGGCGTACGCCCCTCCTTGATCTCGTCCTTGAGGCGTTCGAAGAAGACCACGAAGGAGTCGGCGGTGATGCCGATGGCGACGATGAACCCGGCGATCCCGGCGAGTGACAGGGCGAAGCCGATCTGCTTGCCGAGGATGCACACCATTGCGTAGGTCAGCGAGGCAGAGGCGAGCAGGCTGGCGATCGTGACGAACCCGAGCGCGCGGTAGTAGAGCAGGGAGTACAGCACGACGGCAATCAGGCCGAGGCCACCGGCGAGCAGGCCGCTGCGCAGCTGGTCGCCGCCCAGGGTGGGCGAGACGATGTTGGTCTCACCGGCCTGGAAGGTCAGCGGCAGGGCGCCGAACTTCAGCACGTTGGCGAGCGCGGTGGCCTCCTTCTGGCTGAAGCCGCCGGTGATCTGCGCGTCGCCAGGAATGACGCTCTGGATCGTCGGGGCGCTGTAGACGACCCCGTCGAGGTCGACCGCCACCCGCTTGTTGAGGGTCTTCTCAGTCAGCTTGGTGAACTTGTCCTGGCCCTTGCCGGTGAACTGCACGTTGACCTGGATCTGGATGCCGTTCTGGTCGGTGCCGACATTGGCACCCTTCACCTCGTCGCCCTGGACCGCGGACTTGTCGAGGTGGTACTTCTCGCGGCCATCGCGGCTGCAGGCGACGACCGGTTCAGTCGGGTCGTCCAGGCCGCCACCGAGCCGGGCCGTCTTGTTGGTGCAGTCGAGCGCCGCGAAGGCCTGCGGGGTGTAGTTGTCGCCGCTACGGACGATCAGGGCGTCTGCGGCGCCCGTCTGCGACGGCGTCGGCGTTTGGACAACGGCTGGCTTCGGGATCGGCTTGGGGGTCGGCTTCGGCGTCGCTGCGGCGAGCAAGCCCGCCGTCAGCGGCCGCTTGCGCGGGGTGGCGCTGGGCTTCACCACGACAGGTTTGGGCGAAGGTGTGGCCGACGGACTCCCGGTCGGCGGCACCGGCGTCGGCGCCAGCCCGACCGGCACCGCCTCGAGCACCTCGCGGAAACGCAGGGCAGCAGTCTTGGTGACGTTGTCGATGCTCTGCCGGTTGCCGCCGGGCACGCTCACCACGATCTGGTCGCCCTCGGTCACCACCTCGGCCTCGGACACCCCGGCACCGTTGACCCGCAGGCTGATGATGTTGACCGCGGTGTC
>JAYSQK010000221.1:0-3244 GCA_043721555.1 Frankiales bacterium | reverse complement strand
GACTGACAGCTCCTGCAGCCAGCGCACCAGCAGCCGTACGCCGTAGCCGGTGCCGCCCTTGCTCAGCTCGTCGTCCTCCGCGCCGGACCAGGCCGGACCGGCGATGTCCAGGTGGGCCCACGGCCGGCCACCGGTGAACTCGCGCAGGAACAGCGCGGCCGTGATCGCGCCGCCATGCAGCTTCAGGCGGGGGTCGCCGATGTTGCGCAGATCAGCCACCGGCGAGTCCAGGGCCCGCCGGTAGTCCTCGACCAGCGGCAGCCGCCACGCCCGCTCGCCGGCTGTCTCGCCGGCGGCGAGCAGCTGCCCGGCGAGGGCGTCGTCGGTGGCGAACAGCCCGGCGTACTGCTTGCCGAGCGCGACGGGCATGGCCCCGGTGAGCGTCGCGACGTCGACGATGACATCGGGATCCAGGACGAGGTCGGCGTAGGCGAGGCCGTCGGCGAGCACCAGGCGACCCTCGGCGTCGGTGTTGAGCACCTCGACGGTGCGCCCGCCGTACTGCGTGATGACGTCGCCCGGGCGCTGGGCGGTGCCGCTCGGCATGTTC
The DNA here is from genome assembly GCA_043721555.1 of Frankiales bacterium. Lineage (GTDB taxonomy): Bacteria > Actinomycetota > Actinomycetes > Mycobacteriales > SCTD01 > JAYSQK01. The sequence continues at coordinate 2,694 of JAYSQK010000221.1, read as the reverse complement.
TCCGACACCATGGCGAGCACGGTCAGCCGGAGCGGCAGGCGCAGGTCGGCGACCGCCCGCAGGGTCGCGAGCACCGCCGCCGCACCGCCCATGTCGCTCTTCATCGCCAGCATGCCGTCGGTGCTCTTGAGCGACAGACCGCCGCTGTCGAAGGTGATCCCCTTCCCGACGAGTACGACGTGCCGCGTGCCACCGCCGTCCCAGCCGGCCTCGATGATCCGCGGCGGGCGGGTCGAGCCCATGCCGACCGCGGCCACCCCGCCGAACCCCTCGCGAGCCAGCTGCTGCTCGTCGCGCACCGTGACAGTGAGGTCGCGCAGCAGCGCCACGGCCTGCTTGGCCAGCCAGTCCGGGGTCTTGACCAGCGAGGGGGTGTTGACCAGGTCGCGCGCCGATGCGGTCGCCGTCGATGTCGTGACGGCATCGACGAGCGCACCCTGCAGGACAAGGACCTCCGAGCAGACGATCGTGACGTCCTGCAGCGGCGGTGGCGGCGCGCCGACATCCAACGTGAAGGCGTACGCCGCGAGCAGCGTGCCCTCGACGAACCCGCGCAGGCCGTCCGGGCTGAGCGCGAGGCCGCGCAGGTCGACCGCGAGCGACACCGAGCCCTTGGCCCGGCGGGCCGCTGCGGCCCCGGCCTTGCGCAGCGCAGCCGTGCTGCCGTCACCCGTGCCGAGCAGCAGGATCCGCTCGGGCGGCCCACCGTCGAGCACCGGGACGACCACCAGCTCACCGGCAACGCCCTTGGCGGACTCCCGGGCGAGCAACGCCGCAACGTCGGTGCCGGGGAGCGCCACGAGCTCAGCCAGCAGGGTCGCGACGCCATCCACCGCTGCGGTCGCGAGCGCAACGACGGCGGCCTCGGGCAGGGTCGTCGCCAGCCGCACCGACGGCAGCGCTCGTTTCCTGGCGGCGCTCGCTCGTGGCACCCGACGACCTAGCTGGTGACGGCCGCGAGCTCGTCGCGCAGCGCCGCAGCCTCCTCGGCATTGAGCTCGACGACCAGGCGTCCCCCGCCCTCGAGCGGGACCCGCATCACCAGACCCCGACCCTCCTTGGTGACCTCGAGCGGACCATCGCCCGTGCGCGGCTTCATGGCCGCCATCGACGTACCTCCATCAAGTGTCGCGGGAGCCTCGTGCCACCGCGATGCGTTGTGCTGGTCACAGTCTGTCGCACCGGGCGGCGCCTGGGGAAACCGGTGCGGCGCGCGCCGTCACTGGTGGGTGAGACGCTGCTGGTCCAACTCCCCCTGGCCTGGAGGCTGCTCGATGTCGGACACCGTGCTCCTGGATGTCAACGGCGCCGTCGCGACGGTGACCCTCAACCGCCCGGAGGGCATGAACGCCCTCACCCTCGAGGCCAAAACCAGCCTGCTCGAGGCGATCGGCACGGTGCGCGCCGACGCCCGGGTGCGGGCGCTGGTCCTGACCGGCAGTGGCCGGGCCTTCTGCGTCGGGCAGGATCTGCGCGAGCATGCCGGGCTGCTGGCCGCGCAGGATCCGGCACCGCTGTCCACCGTGCGTGACCACTACAACCCGCTCGTGACGATGCTCGCCGGACTTCCCATCCCGACGATCGCGGCCATGAACGGTACGGCGGCCGGCGCCGGGCTGGGCCTGGCCTGCGCGCTCGACCTGCGCATCGGTGCGGCCGGGAGCCGTTACACGACAGCGTTCACCGGCATCGGCCTGACCGCCGACTCGGGCCTGTCCTGGACGCTGCCCCGTCTGGTCGGGGCCGGGCGGGCGACCGCCCTGTTGCTGCTGGCCGAACCGTTCACAGCCGAGCAGGCGCTGGAGATGGGGCTGCTCAACGCCGTCGTCCCGGCGGAGCAGGTGCTGACCGTCGCGACCGAGCTGGCCGCCCGCCTCGCAGCCGGTCCGACCGTCGCGTTCGGCCTGGTCAAGGCGTCGCTCGCGTACGCCGCGGACCACACCCTCGTCGAGGCGCTGGCAAAGGAGGACGAGCTGCAGACCCGGGCCGGCTTCACGTCGGACCATGCGGCCGCCGTGCAGTCCTTCCTGGCCAAGCAGCCGCCGGAGTTCGCGGGCCACTGAGCCGTACGCCGGGACAGCGGTCGATCGGGCTCAGGCGGCCCTGACGGCGGGCCGGCCGGCCTCGACCCAGCGGGCAAACTTGCGCAGCGAGGCCTGAACGCCGGCGGCGAAGACCGGCTTGACCAGCGGCCAACCGAGCCGGCCAACGGCGCCGAGCGGCAGCTCGAGGTCCTCCCGCCAGATGAAGGCGCTCGCGCTGGCGCCGCGCGGCTCGACCTCGAACGCGCCGGTCCCCTTGATCAGCCGGCCGGTGTGCAGGACATGGCACTTGGCGGGCGGCTCCCAGACGGTGATCTCCATCGTGTCCAGGAACCCGATCCGGCCGACGCCGGTGAACGCCTCGATCGCACCGCCGACACCCTGGCCGTCCAGGCGGGTCGGTCGCACCGTGGTCCCGAGCATCCAGGCGCCCTGATTGGCCCAGTCGGTCGCGCCGGCCCAGGTGTCTCTGGCGGGCGCAGCGACGTCGACGGTCAGGACGAGGGTGGCGGTCATGCACCCAGTGTCCGACGCCGCTGCCGACGGCCGCCAGTCAGGGGCCACCATCAGCGCCCGGCGGTTCGGCGCCGTCCCGCACGAGCGCCGCGATCCGGGCGTCCCGGGTCGCGAGCTCGGCGGCCAGCCGCTCCAG
>JAYSQK010000220.1:0-4839 GCA_043721555.1 Frankiales bacterium | reverse complement strand
GAAACCGACCCCCGAGCCGCTGTCTCGCCACTACCGTTTGCGTCGGCCCGACCTCGGGCCCGCAGGACTGCCACGGAAGATCCCGGGCAGCGGCGTCCCGTCTCGCAGGAGCCCATTCGTGAAGTCCGTCCGTTCCGCGCTGGTCCTCGCCATGACCTGCTCGGCCATCGCTGCCGCAGTCGTGCCAGCCACCGCCGCAACACCCACCCGGCGGCTGCTCAGCGGCCACCTGTCCATCTCCGCGGTCCGCGGCGCATTGCCGGCAGGTGCCACGGTCAGCGTGCTGCAGTTCTGCCCGCGCGGCAGCACCCTGGACCGTGCCGCGACCCGCAGGGCTGAGGCCGAAGGGGACGGTGACCTCGACCCGCGCGTCAAGGTTGACAGCCGCGAGTTCTGGACGACGGGCACCGTGTCGCGATACCGCGTGAACAGCAAGCTCCCCCCCACGGACGGCGTCGTCTTGTTCAATGCGGCGCTGTGCAGCAGCACCGTCCCGGGAGGGACCAAGGTGGTCACCGGCCGCGCCGCGACCGATCTGCGGGTCTGGGGTCCGGCGCCGTCGAGACTGCAGGTGCAGAACGTCACGGTGGCCCTGGTCAGTGACGACATCAACGCCAATTTCAGCTTCGCCACCATCATGCGAGCCGGTGGTGTCGCCTCGTCGAGCGGTTCGTTGGCCGGCGGCCTGCACGCCGTCCAGCAGGCCAGCCGGGCGGGTGGGCTGAGCCGGGTCGCCGCCGAGGGGGAGACCCAGCGCAGCGTGCGCCTGGGGCGCTTCATCTCGATGAAGAACAGCTACAGCTACACCAGCGACTTGACCCGCAAGGTCACCGACCCCACCGGCGGCTAGGACGCGCGGTCGGACCGGCGGTTTGGCCAGCTGCTTCAGATGTCAGCGGCGACTGACATCCGGTAGCCGGCACCGCGAACCGTCTGGATCAGCGTGGGCAAGCCTGGTAGATCGATCTTGCGGCGCAAATAGCCGACGTAGACGTCGACCACGTTGCTACCGGGCTCGAAGCTGTAGTCCCAGACATGGCTCAGGATCTGCACCCGGGACAGCACGCGATCCGGATGGCGCATGAACAGTTCGAGCAGAGCCCACTCCCGCGGGGCCAGTTCGATGCGCTGTCCGGATCGCCAGGCGACTTTCGTGGACAGGTCCAGCACGAGGTCGGCGACGGCGAGTTGGTTGGCGGCCTGTTGGTCCCTGGACCGCAGCGCCGCCCGGATCCGAGCGAGCAACTCATCGAAGGCGAACGGCTTCGTCACGTAGTCGCTGGCACCCGCATCGAGCACCGACACCTTTTCGCGGATGTCGTCGCGGGCGGTCAACGCGATGACTGGAATGCCGGGCCAGCGGCGCCGAAGCGCCTGCAGAAGATCCTTGCCGTCGATGTCGGGTAGTCCCAGGTCGAGCAGCACCAGGTCGAGGTCGTCGCCCTGCTCATCGAGCGCAGCCAGCGCCTGCTGGCCGTCGGCGGCCAGCAGGGTGCGGTAGCCCTCTGCCCGCAGGCCGCGCGCCACGAAGGCACTGATTCGCTGGTCGTCCTCGACCAGGAGCACTTTCACGACGCGGGGCTCGACGGCGGCAGTAGACAGGCTGGTGGGAAGCACAGGTCCACGTGGCTGCCCTCACCGAGGGTGCTGTGGAACGTCGCCGTCCCGCCATGCGCCTCTGCGACTGCCTTGACGATGGCCAGGCCGAGCCCGCTGCCGCGGTCACCTTGCCCACCCGGACGGGCGAAGCGCGCGAAGACCTGCGCCTGCTGCCCTGGCGGAAGGCCCTTCCCGGAGTCGAGCACCGACAGCGCCAACCCGTTCCCGACGACGGCGCGCAACTCGATCAGATCCCCAGGCTTGGTGGCGTGCACGGCGTTCTCGATGAGATTGAGCAGCGCGCCGCGCACCTTGGTGGCATCCAGGAGGGCGACCACGTCCGGCACCGGTGCGAGCCGCCAGTCGCGGGGCGCGAGGACCCGCGCCGACTCGAGTAAGTCCGCGAGCAGTGAGCGTAGATCCACCGGTTGTCGGTCCAGGAAGTCCGGTTGCGTGGAGCGGGCAAGCAGCAGCAGCCGGTCGATGAGCAGACCGGTGTGGTCCAGCTCGTCCAGGACCAGACCGAGCGTCGCCTCTGCATCGGGGCCGGAGTGACCGCGCAGCAGGTCCAGATGCCCGCGCATCACCGTCAGCGGGGTCCGCAACTGATGGGAGACATCGGCGAGGAGCTGGCGCTGACCGTCCAAGGTGGCCGACAGTCGGCCCAGCATGCTGTCGAACGTCTGCGCCATGCGGCCCACCTCGTCCGCCGGTCCCTGATAGCGCAGCCGCCGGCCCAGATCGCCGGAGCTGATCTCGGCTGCTGTGCGGGTGAGGTTGTCGACCGTACCGAGCACGCGGCGCAGGATGACGTACAACATCAGCATGGCCGCGCCGATCGCGACGACAGCCTCGACCACGCTGGAAACGATCACGCGTCGCCGTTGGTCGATGAGTCCGCTCAAGCCGGTCGCGGCGATCAGGACACCCACCTGAGCGCCGGCCACCCGGATCGGGCTGGCCATCAGCTCGACCCGCATGCCCGGCCCGCCCCGGGTCAGGACGGTGCGGGCGGGAGGGTGCAGGACCCAGGTCCGGACCTGAGCGCTGTTGTAGATCCCGAGCTGATCCGGACTGGCCAGGGTCGGGTTCCCGGACAGCGCGATGATGACCACGCTGTCCGGTCCCGGGGCCGACGTCGCGAGATAGCTCCGGCTGAATGTGGCGAGTGCCTGGGAGGCCGGACGCTGGGTGGCCGCTCGCTCGTATTGCTGGATGTTCTGGACCAGCTCGGCGACGACCGTGTCGCGGTAGGCCTGGACCGTGTTGCGAACGATCTGCAGCAGTGCGATCCCGAGCACCGCGCTGAGCACCAGCAGGTGCGCCAACAGCAGCCGGGACGCCAGGCCGAACCTGCTCGGACTCCAGGCCCGCCTAGCCACCGCCGGCGTCCCCCGCGCCGTCGCCGGGGTTGTTGTCGGTGGACCCGTCCAGGTGCTGGACCGGGCGCTGCGGGGGCACCACGGTGACCGACGTCGGCGGAGCAGGCTTGGGCGAGCTGATCGGACTGGAGGGCTTCGCGCTGCTGGCGACGGGGGTCGGGCTCCCCGTCGTCGGGGGAGCTGGGGGCTGCGGCAGGTCGACCGACGCGGGCAGCTGCCGGCCAGCCCCGGGGTTCGTCCCGGTCTCGACCAGGACGGTGAAGGACGCGAGCACAAGCAGCATCACGATCAGGAGTAGCCGTCGCGGTCGTGGTGCCCCGCCCATCGCCATCACCTTCACCTTCGAGCGCCGCCCCGACTGGTGCGCGCGGACCCATGGTCGCAGCCACCCCCTGGGTTCAAGTGTCTCGATGAGAGAACCCTCACGTCGGTCCCATCCCCGCTTCATCCAGGACGACGAGAGTCAACTCAGGCGCAGCTGCCTCACCCGCCGCACACCAACGTCATTCAGGAGCGTGCATGAAACGTCGTCGTCGCATTGTCGCGACCAGCGCTGTTGTCACGAGCGCCCTGGGGGCTGCTGGCTTTGCGCTGGCCGGCACCTCGGCGCCCGTCACCGTGGCCGCTGTCCACCCGTTGACGACCGCCCCGGCCGCCGTCGACCCGCAGGCCGCCGAGAGCGCCCGCCTGGCCGCTCAAGCTCAACAGCTGGAGGTCAGGGCTCGACGGCTCGAGGCCGAGCTCGTCGCGGCCAAGGCCAACCAGCAGCAGGCCAACCGGGCGCACCAGGCGGCTGTGCGCGCGGCCGCGGCCCGCGCCGCTGCTGCGCAGGCCGCGCAAGCGGCCCGCGCCGCCGCCGCCATTGTCCGGACCGCGGCTGCTCGCGTCCAGGCACCGGCCGTCCAGCAGCAGCAGGGACAGCTGGTGGCCCCGCGGCCGCAGGCGACGACAGGGGCCAGCGGTGCATCCGCAGGCAGCGGCGATGAAGGAGGTGGTGGCGATGACTGAGCTACCCGGTACCCGTGCCCGTTGGGGTACGGCCTTCCTCGTGGCCCCGGCCGGTGCGGCGCTGCTCGCTGGCACGACCGGCTGGGCCCTGAAACACGCGCCGAGCACAGCAGCGGTCGCCAGCGATCCGGCCCCCGCGGCCGTCGCCCCCGGCCCCTCCGTGGCCGGGCTGCGCTCGGTGGCGTTGCGTGCCCAGATCACCGCTGACCGGCGGCATCTCGCATCCCTTCAGCAGCTGATCGCGGCAGCCAAGGCGCAGACCCAGGCGACCCGATCCGGGACCGCCAACGTCAGCAGCCAACCCGTGCCGGTGTACGCCGCGGCGCAGGTGGCACCGCCCGCTTCGGTGTCCCTGCCGCGGGCCGCTCCCGCCGCGGCCGCGCCGCAGCGGCTGGCCCCGCCCCCGCCGGTCCAGGCAACAACCGCGGCCTCCGGGGCGCGCCCATGACCGTCGCCGCCCCCTGCGCGGCGGAGCTGACCCGGACGTTCCGGGCTATGGCCAGTGGCGTCGTCCTGCGGGTGGTCGAACCTGGTCCCGACGCGGGGGTGGCCTTGTCTGCTGCGGCTGCGGTGTTCGGCCAGGTTGAGGCCGCCTGCACCCGGTTCGACCCGGCGAGCCCGCTGATGCGAGCGAATGCCAACCCGCAGGAGACGCACCCGGCTCCGCCGCTGCTGCGCGCCGCGCTGGCGGAGGCGCTGCGGGCGCATAAGGAAACCGGGGGGTTGTTCGACCCGCGGATCCTTGCGACGCTCACCGGCTGGGGCTATGACCGCTCCCTGCCCTTCGAGGACGGTCGGGTCTGCCTGCCGGCCGGACCTGCCGCGACGATCCCCCCCGCCGGGCGGCCGC
>JAYSQK010000219.1:0-2403 GCA_043721555.1 Frankiales bacterium | reverse complement strand
TGCGTCGGCGAGGGGGACAGGTCGACGAAGCGGCACAGGTCGTCGCCGAGATCGCTCATGCCCGGGGACGCTACGACCTGCCACCTAGGCTCGGCCCGGTGACCGCCCCTCTCGCCTGCAGCGTCCGCGGCCTGGCCAAGACCTACGACGGGCGGCGGGTGCTGTCCGGGCTGTCGTTCGACGTCCAGCCGGGCGCGGTGCTGGCCCTGCTCGGCGAGAACGGCTCGGGCAAGTCGACGACCCTCGCCGCGGTCGCCGGGGTGCTCGACCCCACCGAGGGAACCGTCGCAGTCGGCGATCTCGTGCTCGTTCCGGGTACCGACCAGCCGGAGTACCGCCGTCGCGTCGCCTACGTCCCCGACGAACCGCTGCTGTTCGCCGACCTCACGGTCCGTCAGCACGGCGCGTTCATCGCCGGTGCGTGGGAGGTGCCGGACGGCGAGGCGCTGCTGCTCGAGCTGCTCGGCCGGTTCGGTGTCGACCAGGTCGTCGACGAGATCCCCGCGACGTTCAGCCGCGGGATGCGGCAGAAAACCGCGCTGGCGCTGGCCTTTCTGCGACCGGCGACGCTGCTGCTCATCGACGAGCCCTTCGCCGGTCTCGATACCGTCGGTCGCTCGGTCTTTCTCGAGCTGCTCCGCGAGCGGGTCACGGCCGGCGGCGCCGCCCTGGTCGCGACGCACGCGCAGGCCCGCGTCGAGCACTTCGCCGACGTCGCGATCGCCCTGCAGGAGGGGACTGTGCTCAAAGCCGGCCGGCCGGCGGACGTCGTCGGCGTCGTCAACCCGGCCGACGAGCCGTGACCGCTGCCGCCCAGGCACTCACCGATGTCCGGCGGGCCAGGACCAGGGCGCGCCGCGAACGCCAATCGCTCGGCGACGCCCTCTACGTCCTCTACGTCACCGCATTGTTCGGCCTGTACGCCGTGTCGATCCTGGGCTCACGGGCCACGCCGGCCCCCGGCCCGCTGCGGACCGCCGCGGCCCTCGCCGAACCCATGCTGCTGGCCGGGGTCGCGGTGACCGTCGTCCTGGCCAGGGCCGTCGCCGCGATCCGCGGTGGCCCGGTGGTGCTGGCGCCGGAGGAGGCGCGGGTGCTGCTGACCTGGCCGGTGCCGCGTCGGCTGCTCGTCCTGCCGGCGCTGCTCGCCGCGTGCAGCCGGGCGCTCGCCGGGGCGGCGCTCGTCACCGTGCTGATGGTCTACCTCGACGTCCACGATCTCGGTGCGCCGGCCGGCGCGGTGCTCCGCGACGACCTACTGCTGCCGGCCCTCGTCGGGTTGCTGTCGGTCCTCGTCGCCTGGCAGGTGCAGCTGCGGCCGCGGCTGGCACTGCTGCTGCGGCCGGCGGCCGGCCTGGTCGGGGCGTTGGCGCTCGCCGGCGTCGCGCTGCTCGGCCGGGAGCTCGTCCGGTCAGGCACGGCGCTGGGCCTGCGCCGGGCCGCCCTCCAGGGGCCGGACCCGACCTCGCTGCCGTTCGGCGGGGCGGCGGCCGGGAGTGGCACCCGCGGCGGGCTGCTGATGATCGTTGTGCTGTTCGCCCTGGTCGGGCTGCTCGGTCTGCTCGGGGTGCGGTCGGCGTCGCGCTGCTCGGCCGAGGAGTTGCTGGCTCGTTCGCGCCGGGCCGAGGTCACCCGGACCGCGCTCAAGCTCGGCTTCACCTCCTCGATCTACCTGTCCCGGACCGAGGCGCAGCGCCGGTCCCGCCGGCGCCGACGTACGGTCCGGTCGCGGTCGGCATTCACGGCCCTGCTGGTCAAGGCGCTCGTCCAGGAGCAGGGCGCCCCGGTGCTGCCGCGACTGCTGGCCGCGGCGCTGGTCGTCGGTGCCCTCGGGGGGGCGGCGGCGCACGTGACGCCCGGTCGGGGGCTCGCCTCGACCATCGCCTGGTCGCTGTCCGCCGGCATCGCCCTGGGCGCCGTGGCGACCCGCTTCGCCGATCCGATCCGGCTCGACGTCGACCGGGCCCCCCTGGTCGGCGCGCTGCCGGTGCCGCTGCCGCTCATCGCCCGAGCGGACCTGGCGGCATCGACGGCCCTGTTCCTGGTCGGTGGCCTGGTCGGGGTAGCCGCCGACGCTGTACTGGGCGTCGTCTCGGCCGGTCAGGTGCCGCAGCTGGTCGTCGCCGCGCTCGCCTTCGCGGTGCTCGCCACCGCCGCCGGGGCCCTCGGTGCGCTGTCCGACGACCCGTCCCCCCTGCTGCCGGCCGGGCTGTCGATCGGCTACCGGGCCAGCGGACTGGCCGCCACGGTCGTGGCCTGCGCCGGCGGCGGGCTGCTGCTCCGGCTCGGCGGCAAGACCGGTCCGCACGCGCCGGGCCAGCAGCTCATCTCCGGGGTCGCCGTCGTCGCCGTCGTCGCGGCGGTCACCAGCGGCGTCGCGGTCGCCCGGGCCGCCACGTCCCT
>JAYSQK010000218.1:0-9994 GCA_043721555.1 Frankiales bacterium | reverse complement strand
AGCCGTGGCCGTGGCACCGGGTCGGCCAGCGCGGTGACGACGACGAGCACCTCGGCGTTGGCGACGACGGCCCGCTCGACCGGGTCGGTGTCGTCCGGGGTGCGGCGCAGCAGCGAGGTCCGCGGCTCGACCCGGACGATCCGGCCGAGAGCGTCGGGGCCGCCGCCGAGCTCGCCGACCAGGGCCACCCGGTCGCCGGTGACGACGGCCCGGCGACCCAGCTCGCGGGCCCGGACGCAGGTGATCAGCACGTCGTCGTCGGTGCGCACCCGGTAGCGGCCGCGGTCGACGGTGACCACCCGGCCGGCTGAGGCATCCTCGTGGCCGGGCCGGGTCCGGGTGCGGGGGCGCGAGCTACGGCCCGGCCGGACGCGGACGTCGTCCTCGTCGAGCTCGCGGACCACCCGATCAGCCCGCCAGCATCGACAGCCACGAGCCGACGAAGTCGGGCACCGTCTTCCTGGTCGTCCCGACGTCCTCGACCAGGACGCCGTCGACGCCCAGACCGAGCACCGCCCAGGCCATCGCCAGCCGGTGGTCGTCGTAGGACGCCATCGACCCACCGGTGAGCCGGCGCGGCCGCACCTCCACCCCGTCCGCGGTGTCGCGGACGTCGCCGCCCCTGGCGGTCAGCTCGGTCGCCAGGGCCGCCAGCCGGTCGGTCTCCTGCAACCGGATGTGGGCGACACCGGTGAGCCGGCTCGGCGAGTCGGCCAGCGCGGCGAGCGCCGTCAGGACCGTGGTGAGCTCGGGGGCGTCGCGCAGGTCGGCGTCCAGGCCGTGCAGGCCGTCGCCGGCGGCGACGGTGAGCGAGGTCGCGGTGCGGGTGACGACCGCGCCCATCTGCTGGAGCAGGTCGGGCAGTGCGGCCCCCGGCTGCCGGGTGTGCTCGGGCCAGCCGTCGACGGTGACCTGGCCACCGGCGACGAGTGGGGCGGCGAGGTAGGCCGCGGCGGTCGACAGGTCGGGCTCGACAGCGGCGTCGCGGGCCAGCAGCGGTCCGGGCGCGACGGTCCAGGTGCCGGCGACGGTGTCGTCGACGGTGGCGCCGGCTGCCCGCAGCGCGTCGACGGTCATCGCCAGATGTGGCGCGCTCGGCAGCGGCGGCCCCTCGTGCCGCACCGCGACGCCGGTGGTGAACCGGGGCCCGGCCAGCAGCAGCCCGCTGATGAGCTGCGAGCTCTGCGAGGCGTCGAGCACGACCCCGCCACCGCGGACCGCTCCGGTACCGCGGACCGTCAGCGGCAGCCGGTCGACCCCGTCGAGGTCCGCGCCGAGCTCTCGCAGCGCCACCAGCAGCGGGCCGAGCGGCCGGTCCCGCACCCGCGGATCGCCGTCGAAGCGCACCGGCGTGGTCGCGAGGGTCGCCACCGGCGGCAGGAAGCGGGCCACCGTGCCGGCGTTGCCGACGTCGACGGCCGGTCCGGTCGGCACCAGCGGGCCGGGGACCCCGTCGACGACCCAGTCGCCGCCGTCGTCGGTGACGGTCACCCCAAGGACCCGCAGGGCCGCCACCATCAGCTCGGTGTCGCGGCTGCGCAGCGGCCGGCGGACGACGCTGCGGCCGTCGGCCAGGGCGGCGAGCACCAGGGCCCGGTTGGTGAGGCTCTTCGAGCCGGGCAGCGACACCGTCGCCGACAGCGGCCCGGTCGCCCGGGGGGCCGCCCAGGCGGCGGCTGGCTGCGCCATCAGGTCCCGCCTCCCGTCGTACGGCGGCCCGGTTGCCGTCGCCGGTCATCGTGTCAGGTCCGGCGCCTACCCTGACCGGATGTGCGGCCGCTACGCCTCGAGCCGGCGCCCCGACGACCTGACGGCCTACTTCGACGTCGAGCAGCAGCCCGAACAGGTCCTGCCCCCGTCCTGGAACGTCGCGCCGACCGACCCGGTCTACGCCGTGCTGGAGCGCGACCGAGTGCGGCAGCTCCGGGTCCTGCGCTGGGGCCTGGTGCCCAGCTGGGCCAAGGACCCCAAGATCGGGTCGCGGTTCATCAACGCCCGGCAGGAGACCGTCGCGGACAAGCCGGCGTTTCGATCGGCGTACGCGCGGCGCCGCTGCCTGCTGCCGGCCGACGGCTACTACGAGTGGAAGGTCGAGCCGGGCGGCAAGCAGCCGTTCTACCTGTCGATGCCAGCCGGGGAACCGCTCGCGATGGCCGGGCTCTACGAGGTGTGGCGCGGGCCGGACGACCAGCGGCTGTGGACCTGCACGGTGCTGACCACCTCGGCGCCGGACGAGCTCGGCGAGATCCACGACCGCGCCCCGATGCTCGTGCCCCGTCAGGCATGGGGCACCTGGCTCGACCCCGACCTCGGCGACCCGGGCGACCTGCTGGTGCCCGGTACGCCGGGGCTCTTGGCTGCCTGGCCGGTCGGCGCTGAGGTCGGCAACGTCCGCAACAACGGCGCGTCGCTCGCGACCCCGCGCGGTTGCGGCGGTTCGGCCGGGGGGTAGGACTGACGGGACCCCTACCGAGACAGGAGCATTCCCGTGGACCTCGACACCGCCCGCGCCGAGCTCGAGCAGATCCTGCGCGAGACCGAGAGCACGAACGAGGTGCTCGAGAGCGAGGGCGCCGATACGTCGAGCGAGCTCAGCCACAACGACCAGCACCCCGCCGACACCGCCAGCGAGATCAGCGACGGCGACCGCGAGCACGCCCTGATCGAAGCCACCGACCGGCACCGGGCCGAGGCCGTCGCCGCGATCGCGCGCCTCGACGCCGGCACCTACGGCAGGTGCGTCGACTGCGGCCAGGTCATCCCGGACGAGCGCCTGTCCTTCCGGCCCGAAGCGGCCCGCTGCCTGGCCGACCAGGAGCGCTTCGAAGCCGCGTCCTAGGGCCGCTCGGGACGACGTGCGCTCGCCACCAGGTGCATCCCGGCGGCTTCCCGCTCGCGCTGGCGCGCCAAGGCCGACTCGGTCTGCAGCATGGCCGCAAACGCCGCCGGGCCACCCTGGGCGACCGCGCGTTCGACCGAGGCCGGGGTGAGCACGGTGCGCGGGCGCACCCACTCGAGTTCGAGCCCGGCGGCCAGCAGCAACTCGCGCAGCTCCTGCGGCGAGAAGCAGCGGGTGATCGTGCCGTCGGCCTGCGGGACCAGCACGCAGTCGGCCGACGGCACGTCCGCCAGCTCCGCCCACCGACCGAGGTCGGCCAGGCGGGCCAGCCCGGTCACGAGCGAGTCGACGACCAGGAGCAGTCGCCCACCTGGCCGCAGCACCCGGCACAGCTCCCGGGCGGTGACCTCAGTGGCCAGGCAGTGCGAGAGCGCACGGGATTCCGCCAGCACGCCGTCGACGCTGGCGTCGGCGAGCCACGACAGGGTCCGCGGGTCCGTCACGACCGGACACCAGCCAGGCCCGGTCGGCGTCGCGCTCGGCGGTCCGGCCGTTGCCTGCAGCACCGTGTGGCCCGCGTCCAGGAGCTGCTGGGTGAACCGGCCACAGCCACCGGACAGCTCGACGATCCAGGCCGGTTTGGTCGGCAGCCAGTCAGCCACCTGGGCCGCGGCGACCTGGTCATAGAACCGCGTGTACGCCGAGTCGGCAGCGATGCCGCCGACCGGCTGGGCCGGCTCCTGCTCGGACGCACGCATCCTTACCTCCTACCCGCACCGGCCCGGGAAGAACTGCACGCGGCCCGGGTGTTGTCCAGGGCGGCACGGCATCCCGGCTCGCAGGAGGAACACCCCATGTCCAGCACAGGCTGCCTCGCGCAGTTGGGTCGTCCGGTGGGCACCCTTGCGCCGTGGCCCGGTCCGGCGACGATCACCCCGCCCGGCGTACAGTCTGCCGCCATGGACGAGACCAGCGAGCAGCGGACGGCGCGCTTCGAGCGCGACGCCCTGCCGTTCCTCGACCAGTTGTACTCCGCGGCGCTGCGGATGACCCGCAACCCGGCGGACGCCGAGGATCTGGTCCAGGAGACCTTCGTCAAGGCCTTCGCCGCCTTCCACCAGTTCCAGGAGGGCACCAACCTCAAGGCGTGGCTCTACCGGATCCTGACCAACACCTTCATCAACAGCTACCGCAAGAAGCAGCGCCAGCCGCTGCAGAGCCCGACCGAGCAGATCGAGGACTGGCAGCTCGCGGCCGCCGAGCAGCACACCTCCACCGGGCTGCGCAGCGCCGAGATGGAGGCCCTCGACCACCTGCCGGACTCCGACGTCAAGGACGCCTTACAGGAGCTGCCCGAGGATTTCCGGATGGCTGTCTACCTGGCCGATGTCGAGGGCTTCTCCTACAAGGAGATCGCCGACATCATGGGGACGCCGATCGGCACCGTGATGAGCCGCCTGCACCGCGGGCGGCGCGGCCTGCGCACCAAGCTGGCCGACTACGCAGTCGGTCGCGGGCTCATCAAGGCCGAGACCGAGACCGCGTCATGAGCTGCGGTGACCCCCACGAGACACCCTGCTCGGAGGTCCTCGAGGCCGTCTACCTCTACCTCGACGGGGAGCAGGACACCGAGCACCGCGACGTCGTCCGCCACCACCTCGACGAGTGCGGACCGTGCCTGCGGCAGTACGGCCTGGAGAACGCCGTGAAGGCCCTCGTCGCCCGTTGCTGCGGCAGCGACCCGGTGCCGATCGATCTGCGCGAACGGGTGCTCGTCCGGATCCAGCAGGTCCGGCTCGAGATCGACCACGTGGAGTACCGCGCCGAATGACCTGGCTGGTGACAGGTGGGGCGGGCTACATCGGGGCGCACGTGGTGCGCGAGATGCTGCAGGACGGCCAGCGGGTGGTCGCGCTCGACGACCTGTCGACGGGCACGGCCGACCGGGTGCAGGGCGCCGAGCTGATCGAGGGCAGCGTCCTTGACCGCGGGCTGCTCCGGCGGGTCCTGCGCGAGCACGACGTCACCGGCGTCGTGCACATCGCCGCCAAGAAGCAGGTCGGTGAGTCGGTCGCCGACCCGCTGAAGTACTACCGGGAAAATGTCGAGGGCCTGATCGCGCTGGTCGAGTCGTGCCAGGCCAAGGGCGTCGACCGCTTCGTCTTCTCCTCGAGCGCCGCGACGTACGGCCTGCCCGACGTCGAGCTCGTCGACGAGGACACCCCCGGCGTGCCCCTCAGCCCGTACGGCGAGAGCAAGCTGGTCGGGGAGTGGCTGCTCCGCGACTGCGCCGTCGCCTACGGCCTGCGGGTGATGGCGCTCCGCTATTTCAACGTGGCCGGGGCGGCCACCCCCGAGCTCGGCGACCCGGGGGTGTTCAACCTCATCCCGCTGGTCTTCCAGGCCTTACAGGACGGACGTCGGCCACGGGTGAATGGCGCCGACTACCCCACCCCGGACGGCACCTGCGTGCGGGACTACGTGCACGTCACCGACATCGCCGCCGCCCACCTCGAGGCCGCCCGGGCCCTCGACGGCGGTGCGGCCGGTGCGACGTACAACATCGGACGCGGCGAGGGCAGCAGCGTGCTGGAGGTCCTCGACGTCATCGGTTCGGTGACCGGCCGCGACATGACCCACGACGTCGGCCCGCGACGGGCCGGTGACCCAGCGCGGGTGGTGGCAGCCGTCGACCGGATCCGCGACGGGCTGGGCTTCCAGGCCAAGCACGACCTGGTGTCGATGGTCGAGAGCGCCTGGGCCGGCTGGCAACTGCGCCACTAGCCACCGCGCTCCCGCTCAGGCGTTGGGGCGCTTGCCGTGGTTCGCGCCGTTCTTCTTACGTCCGCGCCGCTTGCGGCCCCGCTTCGCCATGGTGGTTCCTCCCTGAAGACGTCGGCGACCAGCGTGCCACACGCCCGGCCGGGCGCCCATGCCGACGACGACCAGCTGGCCGAGGCCGGCGGCGACGAGCACGTCACCGGGGCTCACCACCTGCGGCCGGAGGGGGAGCGGCACCGCGATGACGTCGCCGCCTCCCCGCAGCCGCGTCCGCCGGTCGGCCAGCTCGTGGCGGGGGTCGCGGCCGCTCGCGATGTCCTGCGTCGACACCCCGGCTCGCCCCGCCGCGGCCTGCGACACCGGCATCGCGCCGTTCACCCCGACCACGACGGCGTTGGCGAGCAGCCCGAGCGCCACCAGGCCGGTCCCGCGGATCCCACGGTTGCGAGTGAGGAACACCCCCACCAGCAGCACCGACCCCGCCAGTCCCACCGGGTACGCCGTACCGCCCAGCAACGCCCCGGCCAGCTGGACCACGAACGCCGCGACCACCAGGCTGCTGGCCCGCAGCGGCAGGCGACCCAACCGGTCCAGCCGGCCACCGAAGGCCCAGCCGAGACCGAGCGCGGCGAACAGGACGCAGATGACGAGCAGCACCGGGCTAGTGTCGCGGCCCGCTGGTGCAGACGGGATTGGGGCCGACGTGAGCGATCTTGCCGTGAGCCGGGACGGGGCGGTCCTGCGGCTGCACATCGACCGCGAAGCCAAGCGCAATGCCCTCAACGGGGAGGTGCTGCGCGGCGTCCTGACGGCGCTCACCAGCGTTGGGGACGCCCGCGTCGTGGTGCTCACCAGCGCCGGCGAGAAGGTGTTCTGCGCCGGCGCCGACCTGGTGCAGATGGCCCCGGATGCAACCGGGCTCGAGGTGCACGAGGGGCGCGGGCTGTTGCGCGAAGTGGTGCTGGCGATGCAGGCCTGCCCGGCGCCCGTGGTCGCCGGGGTGCAGGGGCTGTGCCTCGCGGGCGGGGTGGGGCTGATCCTCGGCTGCGACCTGGTGGTGGCTGCGGACAACGCGGCCTTCGGGCTGCCGGAGGTCGACCTCGGGCTGTGGCCGTTCATGGTCAGCGCCCTGCTCGGCCGGCACGTCAGCCCCAAGCGGGCGATGGAGATGATGCTCAGCGGCCGCCGGGTCCCGGCCGCCGAAGCGCTCGAGATGGGTCTGCTGTCCCGGGTCGTGCCGGCCGTCTCGCTCGACCAGGAGCTCACCGCCCTGGTCGACGCGCTCGCGGCCAAGCCGCCGGTGGCGGTGCGGCTCGGCAAGGCCGCCTTCACCGCGGCCCTGGAGTCCTCGCTGCCGGCCGGCCTGGTGGCCATGCAGGCCCAGCTGTCCCTGCTCAACACCACCGAGGACGCCGCCGAGGGGGTCAGCGCCTTCCTGGCCAAGCGCCCGCCGCAGTGGACCGGCCGCTGAGCCCGCAGTCCGTCGTACGCTCGCGGGCATGACCGACGACACCACGTCCGGGACCGCCAGCCACGACCCGGAGCGGCCCGCCGCGCTGCTCGAGCTGATGACCACCGGCTGGGCCGAGCGGGTCGAGGTGCTGCCGGCGCCGGATGCCGGCTCGACCTACCGCGCGGCCCGCCGCCAAGCGCTCGCCGAGCGCTTCCGGGGGGAGTGGCTGGTGGTGCCGACCGGCGGGTTCAAGGTGCGGGCCAACGACACGGAGTACCGCTTCCGGCCGTCGACCGAGTTCGTCTACCTCACCGGCTCGCACGAGCCCGACGCCGTGCTCGTCCTTGACCCGCAGGGCGAGGCGGTGCTCTACCAGGCGCCGTCGATGGACCGGACCACGCCGGCGTTCTTCACCGACCGGACCTACGGCGAGCTGTGGGTCGGCCCGCGACCGACGCTGGCCGCCACCAGTGCGCGGCTCGGTCTGCAGGCCCGGCCGCTCGAGGAGCTCGACAAGCTCGCCGGCACCGGCGCGCGGGTGGTTCGCGGGCACGACGCCCGGGTCGAAGCGCTGTTCCACAGGACCGACGAGGGTGACGACGAGCTCGCGACCTTCCTGGCGGAGTTGCGGCTCATCAAGGACGCCCACGAGGTCGCGCAGTTGCAGGACGCCGTCGATGCCACGGTCCGCGGGTTCGAGGACGTCGTGCGCGCGCTGCCGCAGGCCAGGGCCACCAGCGAACGCTGGGCCGAGGGGGTCTTCGGGCTGCGGGCGCGGGTCGAGGGCAACGACGTCGGCTACGGCAGCATCTGCGCCGCCGGTGCGCACGCCTGCACGCTGCACTGGACCGACAACGACGGGCAGGTCCGCGACGGCGACCTGCTGCTGCTCGACATGGGGGTGGAGAACCGCGAGCTCTACACCGCCGACGTCACCCGCACCCTGCCGGTCAACGGCACGTTCACCCCCCGCCAGCGTGAGGTCTATCAACTCGTGTACGACGCACAGGAAGCGGCCTTCGCGGTCTGCCGGCCCGGCGCGGACTTCCTCGACCCGCACCGGGCGGCGATGCGGGTCATCGCCTTCGGTCTGCAGCGGATGGGGATCCTGGCCGACGCCGAGGCGGCCCTCGCCGAGGACGACCGGCGCTACGCGAGGTGGACCCTGCACGGGGTCAGTCACATGCTCGGCCTGGATGTGCACGACTGCGCCCGCGCCCGCGAGGCGGTCTATCGCAAGGGACCGTTGCTGCCGGGGCAGGTGCTGACGCTCGAACCGGGGCTGTACTTCCAGCCCGACGACCTGCTCGTGCCGGCCGATCTGCGCGGTATCGGCGTACGGATCGAAGACGATGTGCTCGTCACCGAGGACGGCTGCATCAACCTGTCCGCTGCCCTGCCCCGGGATCCGGACGCCGTCGAGGCCTGGATGGCCGCGCTGCGGTAAAGACGGGGGCTCGACGCGCCGAAGCAGACGGCGTGACCTCGATCGAGCCGTTCCTGCGAGCACTGGTGGAGTGCGGGGGTTCCGACCTGCACTGCAAGGTCGGCTCGCCGCCGCGAGTCCGGATCGACGGGCGGCTGCGAAAGCTGCAGACCCGCGACCTGACCGCCACCGACACCGAAGCGATGGTCACCGAGGTCCTTCGCGAGGACCTCGTGGATGAGTTCAACCGCAGCAACGAGGCCGACTTCGCCTACTCCCTGGCTGGTGTCGGGCGATTCCGGGTGAACGCCTTCCGTTCGCGTGGGTCGGCCGGGCTCGTCTTCCGCCGGGTCAGTGTCGGCGCGATCCCACTGAGCGAGCTCGGGCTGCCGCCGGTACTCGCCTCGCTCGCGATGGAGCCGCGCGGCCTCGTGCTCGTCACCGGCCCGACCGGGTCGGGCAAGACCACGACGCTCGCCGGGATGATCGACCACATCAATGCCAGCAAAGAGGTCCATGTCGTCACGATCGAGGACCCGATCGAGGTGCTCCACTTCGACAAGATGGCAATGATCAATCAGCGTGAGGTCAGGGTCGACACCGAGGACTTCGTCACGGCCATGCGGGCCGCCATGCGGCAGGACCCCGATGTCATCCTGATCGGTGAGATGCGCGACCACGAAACCGTCAAAGCCGCGCTCGCCGCCGCCGAGACCGGCCACTTCGTCATGTCCACGCTGCACACGACCGACGCGGCCGAGACGATCAACCGCATCATCGACTTCTTCCCGCCGCACGAGCAGAAGCAGATCCGCCTCGCCCTCGCCGGCTCGCTGCGCGGCATCATCTGCCAGCGCCTGGTGCCCCGCGCCGACGGCGAGGGTCGTTGCGTGGTCATGGAGGTCGCCGTCAACACCGGCCGGATCGCGGAAGCGATCGCGGACCCCGACAAGACCTCCACGCTGCCGCAACTCATCGCCGACGGCGCCTACTACGGCATGCAGAGCTTCGACCAGCACTTGGTGAGCTTCATCCGCGACGGCGTGATCGGCCTCGACGAGGCGATGGCGGCCTCGTCCTCGCCGCACGACCTCACCGTGGAGCTCCGCCGCCTCGGCCTGGTGGCCTGACCGGCACGTCGTACGCCGGCAAATTCGGCAACTCGCTGGTCGGGTACCGGCTGGGCCGGCTACCCAGTGGGCCGGCTACCCAGTGGGCCGGCTACCTGCCGATCCGACAACCCGCAACCTGCTGCCCGGCACCGGTCTCAGGCGTCTGTTGCGGCCGGGCATGCCTGTGTGGCCCAGTGGGTGCTGGGCCGGCCGGGGCGGGGTCATCTGGGTGGTCCGGCGCCGACGAGGGGGTTGTTGGTGAGCCCGTTGAGCCAGCCTGCTGCGGTCATCGTCCGGCCGCCGGTGCAGAGCAGCTGGCCTTGTTGATCGTGGAGTTGGTGGTGGTGTTGGTGACATAGCAGCACGAGGTTGTCGAGGTTGGT
>JAYSQK010000217.1:0-1744 GCA_043721555.1 Frankiales bacterium | reverse complement strand
GGCGTACGCGCTCGCGATTGGTCTCCATTCGAGCAGCCTAGCGAGAGCACCGCTCTTGACAAGGCTCCGCCGGGAGAGAACAGTGCTCTTGCGAGAGCGGTGCTCTCGTTGACAGCAAGGAGTGCGCGATGGGCAAGCATGTGATCGTTGGCAGGGGGGCGGTTGGCAACGGTGCGGCTCGGCAGTTGCGGGACGCCGGGCACGAGGTCGTGCAGATCAGCCGTCGGGGCGGCGCCGTCGAGGGGGCCGAGGCGCTGAGCTTCGATGCGACCGACCAGGAGGAACTGGCCGCCGCCTGCTCGGGAGCGGACGCGGTCTACAACTGCGCCAACCCGCCGTACGACAAGTGGGTGCAGAGCTGGCCACCGTTGGCGGCCTCGCTGCTGCACGCCGCCGAACGCAGTGGCGCGGGTCTGGTCATCATGGGCAACCTCTACCCCTACGGCCCGGTCGACCGGTCCATGACCGAAGACCTGCCGTTGGCCGGGGACGGGACGAAAGCGAGAGTTCGAGCGGTCATGTGGCGTGATGCGCTGGCGCTGCATGAGGCCGGCCGGATCCGGGTGACCGAGGCGCGGGCTTCGGACTTCTACGGTCCGGGTGTCGTCGACACCGGCCTGCTCGCCGCTCGGGCGGTGCCGAGGCTCCTCAAGGGCAAGACCGTCCGGGTGCTCGGCGACCCGGACATGCCGCACACCTTCTCCTACATCCCCGACGTGGCACGCACCCTCGCCGTGCTCGGCACCGATGACCGTGCTTGGGGGCGGCCGTGGCATGTGCCCTCGGCCGAGCCGATCACCCAGCGCGAGGCCCTGACCCAGATGGCGCTGATCGCAGGTGCGCCGGCAGCCAAGGTAGGCCGGATCCCCGACGTCGCGCTCCGGGCGATCGGGCTGGTCGTGCCGCTGATCCGCGAGCTGGGCGAGACGGCCTACCAGCGGACGCGCCCCTACGTGCTGGACAGTTCCGCGGCTACTCAGGTGTTCGGCTTACAGCCGACCCCGATCCGCGAAGGCCTTGCCGCGACGGTCCGGTGGTGGCAGGACCCGCGCTGCCGCCTGACGTCTCGGCCGTGAGCTGGGGCCATGGCGAGCCGAACCGCACCCCGTCGGCTTCAACTGCCGCCGGGCATGCCTGTGTGGCCCAGTGGGTGCTGGGCCGGTGGGGCGGGGTCATCTTGGTGGTCCGGAAGCGCGTCCGGCGGCTCGTCCGGTGGCCGGCCTGGCACCGGTGAGGGGTTTTTGGTGGGCGGGTCGAGCCAGCCGGCTGGGGTCATCGTCCGGTTGTGGGTGCAGCTGAGCCAGTGGTGTTGGTCGTGGAGTTGGTGGTGGTGTTGGTGACAGAGCAGGACGAGGTTGTCGAGGTTGGAGGGGCCGCCGTTGGCCCAGTGGATGACGTGGTGGGCTTGGCATTGCGAGGGTGGTCGGTGGCAGCCACGGGCGACGCAGTGCTGGTCGCGGGCGACCAGCGCCCGCCACTGGGCCTTGGTCACTGTCCTGGTGAGCCGGCTCAGATCCATCCGTTCGGGTGCCAGGCTGAGGTAGGCGGTGCTCATGTCGGCGTCGCACAGCATCCGCATGAACGCGCCCTGGGTGAGCAGCCCGTGGGTGGCGCCGACGATCCGGGCCGGGGCAGCCCCGTCGGCGCCGGTCAGGGTGGCGGCGGTGGCGATGATGGTGATCTGCGCCCGGCAGCCCCCTTGGCTGGGCAGGGCGAGCCCTTCGCAGTCCGCGGCGTGCCGGAG
>JAYSQK010000216.1:0-2363 GCA_043721555.1 Frankiales bacterium | reverse complement strand
CCTCACCGACCAGTCGGTGATCGCCGGGGTCGGCAACGCCTACAGCGACGAGGTGCTCTGGCAGGTCGGGCTGTCGCCGTTCAAGCCGGCCGGCAACCTCGGACCGGACGACGTCGCCAGGCTGCACGCCGCGCTCGTCGAGACGTTGCGGACCGCGGTCGGCCGGGCCGAGGGGCTGGCTGCGAAGGCCCTCAAGGCGGAGAAGAAGGAGGGGCTGGCGGTGCACGGCCGGGCCGGGCAGCCCTGCCCGAGATGTGGCGACACGGTGCGGGAGGTGTCGTTCGCGACCAAGGCCCTGCAGTACTGCCCCACCTGCCAGACCGGCGGTCAGCCGCTGGCGGACCGGCGGCTCTCCCGGTTGCTCAAGTAGCCCGACCGGGCCGGGCCGGTGTCCCGCCGTACGAGCCGTAGAAGCGCGACGCGGCGATCCTGGTCGACATCGACCAGCTCGGATAGGCGTGGATCGTCTGGGCGAGCCGGCCCAGCAGCATGCCGGTGCGCATCGCGAGCGCGCCCTCGGCGATCTGCTCGCCGGCCATCGGCCCGACCACCGTCATGCCCACCAGCTTGCCGAGCACGATGCCGCCGACCCGGGCCTTCAGTCCCACCAGCTTGGTCAGCCCATCGGTCTCGCCGGCGGTCCTCGCCCGGTCGTTGCGGGTGTCCGGGACGGTCGAGACGAGCACCCGGTCGCCGTAGCGCTCGACGGCTTGGGTCTCGGTGAGGCCGACGTGCGCCACCTCCGGCTCGGTGAACGTCACCCACGGCACGACCCGGTCGCTCCAGGAGCCGGCCCGCAGCGGGCTGGCGAAGGCGTTGCCGGCGGCCAGCCGGCCCTGCTCGTCGCCGACGTGGGTGAACTGCAGCAGCGAGGTGCAGTCGCCGGCCGCCCAGGTCGTCGGGCCGGCTTTGAGATGGCGGTCGGTGAGGACCCGGCCGCGATCGTCGACCTGGACGCCGAGCTGGTCCAGGCCGAGGTCCTGGGTGGCTGGCTGGCGGCCTACCGCGACGAGCAGGTGCGTCCCGGCGATGGTGCTGCCATCGGACAGGTGCAGGGTCGGGCCGCTCGACACCCGCTCGACCTTGACGCCGGTGCGGACGGTGACGCCTTCGCGCTCCAGCACCGCCGTGACGGCCTGGGCCGCCTCGGGCTCCTCGCGGATCAGGATCGTCTGGACCGCCTCGACGATCGTCACGGCCGAGCCGAGCCGGCGGAAGGCCTGGGCCAGCTCCACCCCGATCGGGCCGCCGCCGAGCACCAGCAGGTGCCCGGGCTGTTCCCGCAGCGCGAAGACGGTCGTGTTGTCCAGGTGCGGCACCTCTGCCAGGCCGGGGATCGGCGGGATCGCGGCGCGCGAACCGCTGGCCAGCACGAACCGCTCGGCGGTCACCGTCCGCCCGTCGATGTCGATGCTGTGCTCGCCGGTGAAGCGGCCCCGACCCGTGAGCAGGTCGATGCCCTCGCGGGCGAGCAGCTGCGGCGACTCGTCCCGCTCGATGTCGGCGACGACCCGGGCGATCCGCTCCATGACCGCCGCAAAGTCCACCTCGACGGTCGCGCTGAAGCCGTACGCCGGGCCGGAGCGGGCCGCGGCGACCCGCCGGGCGCTCTCCAGCAGCGACTTGCTCGGGACGCAGCCGTAGTGGGTGCAGTCGCCGCCGGGGCGGTCGGCCTCGACCAGGCCCACCCGGCGGCCGGCCTTGCGGCCGGTGCGCGCGGCGGCCAGCCCGGTGGCGCCGGCACCCAGCACGACGAGGTCGTAGTCGCTCATCGGCCCGAGCATGCCAGGTCGGTGCGCCGGGCGGTCTGGGCGATGCTGTCGCCATGACCTGGAGACTGCTGGCCCTGGCCCCCCTGCCCGCCGAGCTGATCGAGGACCTGTTCGGTGACCCGCGCCTGGAGATCGTGCTCCCCCCGGAGCGCACCCAGGCCGCCGTCGACGCGCTGCTGCCGACGGTCGACCTGGTGCTCGGCGACTGGAGCCACAGCCTGCGGGTCGACCTGCCCGGGCCTCGGGTCTGCTTCGTGCAGCAGCCCAGCGTTGGGGTCGACGACATCGACCTGGACGCGTGTACGGCGGCGGGGATCCCGGTGGCGAACACCGCCGGCGCCAACGGGGTCAGCGTCATGGAGTGGTGCCTGTCGGCCACCCTCGCGCTGCTGCGCCGGACCGTCGAGGCGGACGCCGCGGTCCGCCGGGGTGAGTGGCCGCAGCTCGGCCTGGGGGGCCGTGAGCTGGCCGGGCTGTCGATCGGCGTGGTCGGGATGGGGGCGATCGGCCGACGCGTCGCGACGGTGTTCGGTGCGCTCGACTGCCAGGTGTCGTACTGGTCACGCCGGGTCCACGACGACGCGCCGGCCC
>JAYSQK010000215.1:0-4532 GCA_043721555.1 Frankiales bacterium | reverse complement strand
CCCGACCACATCGGCGCACGACAGGCACCGA
This sequence comes from Frankiales bacterium, assembly GCA_043721555.1. Lineage (GTDB taxonomy): Bacteria > Actinomycetota > Actinomycetes > Mycobacteriales > SCTD01 > JAYSQK01. Next base: position 4,501 of record JAYSQK010000215.1, on the reverse strand, counting down.
CGCCTGGCCAGGCCGAGGGCCGCATCGGCCTCGACGTACATCCATCCCGGCCGATCGTCGCCGTGCCTCGCGCAGGCAAGCACCACCGTCTCGTGCACCTCCGGCGCGCCCGGCAGCGTCCGCAGCCAGGCCCGCAGGTCCTCGGTGTCCTCGCCCGTCATGACGCCCGCGATCGTCCGCATCACCATGGGAAGCTCATGCACCCTCTTCGGCGTACGCCGGGGCACACCTTGAGCCCCGTTCGCCGACTGGCGAGGCGGGCTGCGGCAGGTGGGTCGCCGAGCCTCCCGGCGCAGTCGCGGCTCCAAGGCGGTCGCGGCTCCGGCGCCCGTTGGTCCCGCCGTCGCGCCCGCATCCCCACTTCCCCCGTGGCCGTGGCCCTTTTTGCACCCGTTGGAGGCTTTCGTGCTCGTCGTACGGCGGGGGAAGTGGCGGTCAGCCCGGCGCCGGCGGCCGGCGCTACCCCTCGGCGCTACGCCTCGGCTGTCGCACCACGCCACGGGGATCTGCCCGGCGCCGTCGGTCGGCCCTACGCCTCAGCGGTCGGCCCGGCGCCCGAACCGCGGCCACGTCCGCCCCGGCGCCGGCGGCGTTTGGCCGGATCACCTTCGCCATCTCCCTCGCCACCCGGCTGGACCGGGGCAGCGCCCGGTGCTGCGGCGACTGCCGCGCCACCGCCGCGGGTTCGACGCCGGCTGTCACCGGTTCGCTTGGGCAGGGTCGGGACCCCGTCGTCACCTGCCGCGGGACCGGCGTCCCGGGCTACGTCGCGGGAGCGGCCGGGCCGATCCAGTCCGCCGTCCCGGCCGCCATCCCGGCCGCCATCCCGGCCACCTCGGACCGGCGCTTTGGTGCGTCGACCGGTCTCGCCGAGATCCTCGACGGCCTCGGAGTCCAGGCCCGACCGGGTCCGGCTGGCCCGCGGCAGCGTCCCTTTGGTGCCGCTGGGGATCAGCAGATCAGCGAACAGATGCTTGGAGGAGGAGTAGGTCTCGACCGGTTCTGGGAACGGCAGGTCCAGGGCCTTGTTGATCAAGCCCCATTTCGGCATGTCGTCCCAGTCGACGAAAGTCACCGCCACGCCCTTGGCGCCGGCCCGGCCGGTCCGCCCGATCCGGTGCAGGAAGGTCCGCTCGTCGTCCGGGCATTGGTAGTTGATGACGTGCGTGACGTCCTGCACGTCGATGCCGCGGGCGGCCACATCGGTCGCGACCAGGACATCGATCTTGCCGGTGCGGAACGCCCGCAGCGCCTGCTCGCGGGCGCCCTGGCCCAGGTCGCCGTGCACCGCCGCGGCTGCGAAGCCGCGGTCGAGCATGTCGGCGGCGACCTTGTCGCAGGTGCGCTTGGTCCGGCAGAAGACCATCGTCAGGCCCCGGTCCTGGGCCTGCAGGATCCGGGCGAGCACCTCGCCCTTGTCCATCGAGTGCGCCCGGTAGACGAAGATCTTGGTGTCGGGGACGGTGCGGTTCTCGTCCGGCTCCTCGGCCCGGATGTGCGTCGGCTGGCGCATGAAACGCCGCGCGAGCGCGACCACGGGGCCGGGCATGGTGGCCGAGAACAGCATGGTCTGCCGCTCGTCCGGCGTGAGGGCCAGGATGCGTTCGACGTCCGGCAGGAAGCCCAGGTCGAGCATCTCGTCGGCCTCGTCGAGCACCAGCACGTCGACCTGGCCGAGGTTCAGCAGGTTCTGCCGGGCCAGGTCGAGCAGCCGGCCCGGCGTACCGACGACGACGTCGACCCCCCGCTTGAGCGCCTCGACTTGCGGCTCGAACGCGCGCCCGCCGTAAATGCTCTGCACCCGGATGTCGCGGGTGCGGCCGGCGATCTCGAGGTCGCTCGCGACCTGTACGCAGAGCTCACGGGTCGGCACGACGATGAGCGCTTGCGGTGTGCCGTTGCCGCCCTCGGCCCGGCTCTTGACGCGCTGTAGCAACGGCACCCCGAAACCGAGCGTCTTGCCGGTGCCGGTGCGGGCCTGGCCGATCAGGTCATGGCCGGCGAGGGCGATCGGCAGGGTCATCGTCTGGATCGCGAACGGGGTGGTGATGCCGACCGCGGCGAGTGCGGCCACCGTCTCGGGGCGGGCGCCGATGGCGGCGAAACCATTCGGCTGGTCGGTGGGTTGGGCGTCGATCGGCCCGGCGTCGGTCTGGTCGGTGGTCAGGGGAGTGCCTCTCGCTCTTCGCGCTGACCACAGCAGGAGCGGGCTCGCAGCGGGCGCGGTCCCTGGCGGGAGGGCGTCCGGCGCGCCGCGGGAGGGGCGGTCCGCGCACACGTACGGAGCGGCGTCTACCGCCCCGTCGCGGCCGAGCCTACCGGTCGGCGGCGCCCCTAGGCTGCACGACATGACCGCCCGCCTCGACGTCGCGACCGTCGACCTGCTCGGTGTCCTCGCGTACGGCGAGCTGACGGCCTTCGAGCGGCTCGCGAGCGACGCGCAGTTGGCGCCCTCGGTGGCCGACAAGGTGGCCCTCGCGACCATGGCCGCGGCCGAGTTCGGGCACTTCAAGCAGCTCCGGGACCACCTCACCGGCGCCGGGGTCGACGCGGAGTCCGCGATGCGGCCGTTCATCGCGACGTTCGACGCCTTCCACGACTCGACCACCCCGAGCGACTGGCTCGAGGGCCTGATCAAGGCGTACGTCGGGGACGGGCTGGCCACCGACTTCTACCGGGAGGTCTCGGCCTACATCACCGACGCCGACACGCGGGCGCTGGTGCTGGAGGTGCTCAGGGATGCCGGGCAGGCGTCGTTCGTCGTCGCCCGGGTCAACGAGGCGATCGCGGCCGAACCCTCGGTCGCCGGTCGGCTCGCGCTGTGGGCCCGGCGGCTGGTCGGGGAGGCGCTGATCCAGGCGCAACAGGTCGCCGTCGAGCGCGACGCACTGCTCGGCCTGCTCGTTGGCAGCGGCGACCTGGCCGGCATCACCCGGCTGCTCACCAAGCTCACCGACAAGCACACCGAGCGGATGGCCACCCTCGGCCTGAGCTCGTAGCGGGCCGGCATCGCGGGCCTTGGCGGTCCCGGGTCGTGCCTGACCGGCTCGCCGCCCGGACTCGCTCGCCCCTTTGGTGATCTTTGCGCAGCCGGCCCGCTCAGCCGTGCCCCCAGCCAGCCAAAGATCAACAAGCAGGGCCAGACGGGGCAGCGGTGAGCGACCCTGAGGGAAAGCGGCAGCCCGGTACGCCGTACCGCTAATTTGATCTTTGCGCAGGGGGCGAGCTTGGCCGTGCTCTCAACCGTACAAAGATCAACAAGTGCCTGCCGGGCAGGCGGAGCGGCCGACCGGGTCCGGCGTACGCCGAACCGCTTGTTGATCTTTGCGCAGGGACCGCGCTCGGCCGTGCTCTCAGCCAGCCAAAGATCAACAACTGCGGTGGCGGGCGAGCCCGCAACGCGACCGCGGGCCACCCGCGCCCGGGCCACCCGCGCCCGGGGCACCCGCAGCCGGGCCACCCGGGCGCGCGCCAACGGGCGGATCGGGCTACATCGCGCCGAAGCCGACCCGGCGCTGCTCGCTCTCGGCGATCTCGACGTAGGCGAGCTTGTCGGCCGGGACGAGCACCCGGCGGCCCTTCTCGTCGACCAGGGACAGGACCCCGAGGTCGGCCCGGAGCGCTTCGGCCACCGCCTTGACGATGTCGTCGGAGCTCTGCGCGCTCTCCAGGACGAGCTCGCGCGGGGCGTGCTGCACGCCGATCTTGACCTCCACCGAGGGCCTCCGAGTCGTGTTGCTGAGCGGGCCCCCGAGGCTAGCCGCCGGGTCGGGGCACCGGCCCGTCGTACGCCGAAGGCAGAACGCGCGGGCGTCAGGAGGTGAGCGGCAAGCCAGCGATGCCGCGCCAGGACAGGCCGATGAGCAGCTCCACCGCCCGCTCCTTGGGTACGCTGCCCTCGGCGGCGAGCCACCACCGGGCGCCGACCTCGGCCATGCCGGTGAGGCCGACCGCGAGCAGTTGCGCATCCTTCGGCCCGAACCCCGTGTCGTGGGCGATCGCCTCGGCGATGGCCTCGACGCACTCCATCGTCATCTGCTCGACCCGCCCGCGTACGGCGGGGTCGTTGCGCAGGTCGCTCTCGAAGACCAGTCGGAAGGCCTCGCCGTCACCGTCGACGAAGTCGAAGTAGGCCGCGACACTCGCCGCCACCCGCAGCCGGTTGTCGGTCGTCGAGGCGAGCGCGGCCCGGACCTTGCCGGTCAGGTCGTTGGCGTGCTCGTCGAGCAACGCCAGGTAGAGCTCGAGCTTGCTCGGGAAGTGTTGGTAGAGCACCGGCTTGCTCACTCCGGCCCGCTCAGCGATGTCGTCCATCGCCGCCGCGTGGTAGCCGTGAGCGACGAACACCTCTTGCGCCGCACCGAGCAGTTGCTTGCGCCTGGCCGGCCGCGGCAGCCGGGTGCCCCGCGCGGGGGTCGGCACTGAGGTCACCCGCACGACCTTGCCACATCGTCGCCGGGATTCAGGCGTCCTGGCCGGACAGCTCCCGGGAGCCGTGCCG